>JAJRAE010000098.1 GCA_028682985.1 Methanobacterium sp. | reverse complement strand
TTTAAAAATGGTTACGAGATAGCTGGACCTCCCATGGAATTTTATCTAAACGACCCCAGGGAAGTGCCTGAAAGCGAGATATTAACTGAAGTGCGGCAACCGGTAGTAAAGAAATAGACTAAAATTTTTCTATTTTTTAATAAACAAATATTGATTAGATTAAACCCTTTAAAAGTGCGGGTTTAAAAACTCAACTCACAAACTAAGGCCACATGATCCTTCTCATAAGGCTCCAGATCGATTTTTTCAAGCACTCGAAAGCCTGCTGTTTTCAGTCTTGATTCTTCTTCCCGGAAAATTTCAGCAGGATCTCTGGCAACATCAATACTGCGGGCTTTAAGCATTAAAAAACCCACACCATGCTCTTTTAAGAATAATCTCATATTATTCATGAAAAGTTCAGTCTGGTTTGGCTGGGCCACATCTGAATAGATAACATCAACTTTCTCTACCAGATGCAGATAATTACGCGGCTTAGTAGCGTCTTCGAGTAATGGTATCATATTAGGCCTGGCCTGGGCAAGGTCCACTAATTTGCGCATCATTCTGGGTGAGAACTCCACACAGTATATTAAACCCCCCTTAGAGATATCTGAGATATGGGAGGGAGTGGTGCCAGTAGAAGCACCCAGATACAAAACTTTTGAGTTATCCTTAAATGGGAAGTTATCCAACCCATTTAACACGGCTGAGGCCAGTTTGGATCGGCGAGGATTCCATAAGCGGAATTCTCCTTTTTCCAAAACCACTAACCTTTCACCATAAACCTGCCTTCCCGGTGTAAGATTACTGGTGGCCAGATGTCCATCAATAAATAATACAGATGAATTTCCCAATTTACGGATATCTTCTACCATTTTTTTGCCTCAAAAACCTAAAATTTTAATTTTTATTTCTTAGAGAATTCACAATCTTTGGTTATTTCATCTAATGTTCCTAGAAGCTCTTGCTGTGATTTATGTACAGATTCTTTAATATTATCTGCTTCCCGGTCAATGTTATCTAAAACTTCTTTAGTTCGGTCATGATTACTGTCCATCACTGTTTTTAGTCTAAGAAAATTTTTTTTAAGCCTCTCCTCAACTCTTCTGGAGAACCATATGGCAAAAATAGCCAGAATGATTGAGGAAATACTGGATATAATGGATACAATTGCAACCAGGTCATCAGCCATTTTTAACTTCCCCTTATCTTTCAGTAATAAACATCAAATTTCTTTTTATACTTATCCCGCTTCTTTTTCTTTTTAATCTTTTTCTTATCTGGTTTATTGCTTCTGCTGGGCTTTTTTGGGAATGGATTAGCTTTTTTTATTTCCTCCACCCTATTTTCCAAACTGGCCTTTAAGGATGGGTCAAATTCCCCGGTAAAAACGTCTTTACGCACAGCCAACGATATTTTGGAGGCAAGTGCCCGGGCAATCTTTCCTCTCACCCAATATTTTGAACCTCTTACATCAGGGTGCTGGTAGATAAGCCCGTGTTTGGGTGGTCTTTCACCAGTTTTTAGATGTCTGAAAAGAGCTTTCTCCGCCCCTAAAACCTGTATAGTACTGGAAGATAACATTGACAATCTTTTTAATCCGCCTACATGGGCGATTAACTTTGCACCAAGGGAAGCTCCCACCAGTTCCTTTAAATTAGGAGCTAACTCATCCATCTTACTCTCAATATATTTAGAAATAGATTTTTTCATCTCCTGCATTGATTTCAGGGAACATGCATAATCCTGTAGTATCTTAAGATCTGATTCATCCAGTTCGGCCCCTATACTTCTCTCAATCTTTAGATCAGAATCATTTAATCCACTTTTAATTATATTTTCTCGATTACCATAATCTGCCACCAGATTAACAAAGAATTCATGGCTTCTTATCTTATCGAGTTCCGGGAAATGTATGGTGTACCATTCCCGCAGTCTCTCAGCTAATTTGCCGGTGGTTTCATCCAGCTCTTCAAGGGCATTTATAGCCTGAATTAAAACCAGATCGTCAGCTTCAGCTGCCTCCTGAAGTCTTGCTCTTGTTATTTCCAGGTTAACATCCTGGACCAATTCCTTAAATTCCCCTTCATTTTTAACAAAACCAGTCTGAATCAGGATATCAGCCATACTGATACGTAAATATTCCCCTGCTTTATTAGGAGTTTCAAACAAGAATTTATCGGAATCTTTAAGATTTTGATACTTAGAGGGATTAATATTGGTTTCTATACTGATCTCTTCATTATTCTTTACCAGCCGTTTTAGAATCGATCGCTCTTCATTAATGAGATTACCGTTGAGAATTTCTGATAGTCGGGGGTTAATTTTGGGTTTTGGGAAAAGTTCATAATCAAGGAGATTATGATTTTCATCAAAGGCTATGAAGCCAGCAAAACAACTGGTAATATAACACTTCATATAAGTTAATCTATAATAATATTAATTAAAACTTTCCGGAGTCTTGTTTAGTATGCTGGAAACCGAGATATGTAAAATAAATATGAAAAATCCCACCATGCTAGCTGCAGGTATAATGGGAAGCACCGCTGCATCACTTAACTGGGCCGCCAGAAGCGGAGCCGGTGCAGTGGTAACTAAATCCTTCGGTAGAGAAGCTAATCCAGGATATCCAAACCCAACAACGGTAGAAGTTACTGGTGGATTTATAAATGCCATCGGACTTTCCAATCCGGGTGTAGAAGCATTTAAAGATGAACTTGTTAAGCTGGATGGGTCCGTACCGGCAGTGGCTTCCATATACGGGGCCACTCCAGATGACTTCCAGTACCTGGCCAGGGAAATCGAGGAAATGGTGGATATGATTGAGCTTAACGTTTCCTGTCCCCATGCATCAGGCGGATGCGGCGCTTCCATAGGTCAGGATCCTGAATTTACCGGGGAGATAGTTAGGGCGGTGAAAAAATCAGTTAAAATACCGGTTATTGTCAAGCTAACCCCCAATGTTACAGATCTGGTGGAGATAGCAGAGGCCTCCCAGAAGGCGGGCTGTGATGCTATCACTCTGATAAATTCTGTGGGACCGGGAATGAGGATAGACTTGGAAACTGCCAGGCCAATATTACATAACAAATTCGGCGGTCTATCAGGGCCGGCAATAAAACCAATAGCCGTAAGATGTATATATGATGTATATGGAGCAGTGGACGTGCCTCTGATAGGGGTGGGTGGTATCAGAGATTATAAGGATGTGGTTGAGTTTCTGTTTGCTGGTGCAAGCTGTGTGCAGATAGGAACCGCCGTGTATTATGAGGGTATGGAGATATTCGGAGATCTTACTGTAGATTTAGAGAAATTTATGAACAGCCATGGGTTTGATGAAGTGTCGGATATGGTTGGTAAAGCACATAATTATTAAAATAGGTAATACAATGAATATTCCAAAAGTTCTGGAAATAAAAAAGATAATAAGGGAATCAGCCACTGTCAAAACCTTTATTTTTGACTGGGAAGTGGAAGAGGAGATACCTGGACAGTTCATGATGATCTGGAATTTTCTTGATGAAAAACCAATGTCACTCTCAATGATAAACTCCTTAGATAACCAGATCGGATTTACTATAAGAAATGTAGGCGAATTCACTGGAGAACTTCATAAACTAAAACCTGGAGATAAACTAGGCATAAGAGGGCCCTACGGAAGGGGATTCGAAATATCAGGTTCAAAGATCTTGGCTGTGGGGGGAGGAGTGGGAATGGCTCCTCTGGCAGCCCTGTCTGAGGAAGCATCCCGCAGAGATGTGAAAGTGGACATTATTAGCGCAGCTGCAACTCAAGATGAATTGCTTTTCATGGACCGTTTAAAAAATACTAACAAATTAAGGGCATGTACTGATGACGGTACCTATGGATTCTGCGGATTTGGCACAGAACTAGCCGATGCAATGCTTAAAAGCAACAATTATGATATGATGGTGACCTGCGGCCCAGAGGTCATGATGAGTAAAGTTGCTCATCTGGCAGATAAATATCATTTACCAGCCCAGTTTTCACTGGAAAGATATATGAAATGTGGGGTGGGTATCTGTGGACAGTGCTGTGTAGACAGTACTGGCTGGAGGATATGTAAAGAAGGACCGGTTTTCTGGAGAGATGAGCTTAAATTAATCACAGAATTTGGTAAATACCGCCGTGACAGCGCTGGTAGAAAAGAAATGTTTTAATTATTAATATTTAATTAATTTAATTAATTTTTATTTAAATTATTAGAATTTAACCTGTTTACTCTTCCCTATCAGTTCATCCAGTTCAATACCCTTCTGGAATGCTAACTCCTTACTCACTCTAAAATTTTCATTACGTGTTTTATAGAGATGTTCTATACTGATGAAGCGCCATTTTTCCCGTTTAAACTTGGCACCTACATACGGCTCTGCTCCGAAAATGTTTGAAAATTCTTGAAGAGCTTTAATTTTAGCAGAATCAATATATATCCTCTCAGCAGAAGAGGATTTAACCTCAATGGCTAAATATATCTCTCCATTGCCTGCGAGTACATCTGGCAGTGGTTTTTTTGTTGCTCCACCTGATGCTGGAGCTCTCATAGCTGCGCAGTCCGCATCCCATAGCATTTTAACTAGTTCACGTTCTTCTCTGGAACCTTTTTTGCTCATTTTAACTGCGCCTATCTTAAAAAATTAGTTTGATGGTGGTTATTTAATTTAGAATTTTCTAGTCAAACTGGCCTTCATAGCTTTCTATTTTTTTGGCTTTGAAGGTCCCATTGTTCAGGGGACTTTTCATCCATTCTATACAGGCATCTTTAATTATGAGATGTCTTTCGGGTATGATGATGTCAATTTTTATACCGGAATGGCTGTCATCTGGATTATCGGTTACAAAACGGGAGAATGTACCAGTGTAACTGTATCTGTTTTTTAGGAACCACTGTATCACATTGAGCCCATCCATACGACCTATCTTTTTACCCTTTTTAATCACATCACATTTGGGTGATCCACAGGATTTTTCCATTATAATCATGGCCTAACCTCAAAGGTTTAATTAAAAGTATATTCATTAACCTTTTATTAATAATTTTCCCCAGTAAAATTAAATAAACATAATATAATAGGATTTAAGCCATTATTTACCATTTATGAGAAAAAAGGTTTTTAATTTTCAAAAAATTATACTTTTTTAAATAATAAAAAAAAATCTATAATAAAAAGGCCGGGGCCGAGATTCGAACCCGAGTCGCGGGATCCACAGTCCCGTAGGATAACCAACTACCCCACCCCGGCATATTTTGATAGGGGATGCAGGGGATGGGATTCGAACCCACGTAGGCCTACGCCAACAGGTCCTAAGCCTGTCCCCTTTGGCCAGCTCGGGCACCCCTGCAGTATCAATAAACTGCTGCATCTCAAGTGCGATGGATAACAAAATATTTATATTAAAAAATGCTCCGGCCGGGATTCGAACCCGAGTCATCGGCTCGAAAGGCCGACATGATTGGCCGGACTACACTACCGGAGCATATGATTTATTTTATTCTCATATTAAGAGAGGATAGATGGGCCCAATGGGATTCGAACCCATGGCCGCCCGGTTATGAGCCGGGCGCTCTACCTGGCTAAGCTATGGGCCCAGAACGCCGCCGACAGGGCTCGAACCTGTGACCAATCGGTTAACAGCCGAACGCTCTACCTACTGAGCTACGGCGGCAAATGCCAAGCAAAGCCTGTAAACCGTGCAAACTACTATCAGGGCTTACAAGATTTTAAAACATAGCACATCAAGATGTATTTTTAAAGTTAGTGTTTATATTATATAAAGATTGTGCATAGACACAAATCAAACTTTATATTCTCTGAATAACCTATTATTTATAAATAATACCTATAAATTCAATCTAAAAACAGAAGCAACTGTAAATTAAATAATTGTGAAATGAATCATATGAAATTGTCATATAAACGATCTATTTAATAATGAATTTTTTTAATCCCTAACTATTATTTTCAATCAATGCAGAGATAAATGAAAAATGAATTTAATTAAAAAAATTGAAGATCATAAAACATTAGAACTGCTTAAAGCGGCCAATGAAATCACTCTCCAAGAACATGGGGGTACATTAACACTAGAAAGGGCTATATTTCTTTCATGGTGGTGTGATAAGGGCGACTGTGCTTTTTGTTATATGTCATCCCAGAAGTCAAGGATTTCTGACCCTGCCAGAGCCAGGAGAAACGTGCAATCAATCTTGGCTGAGGCAGAGTTAGTTAGGAGAATAGGTTGGAATGTGGAGTTCCTCTCTGGGGGTTACGGCTCCTTCACCACATCTGAAATTAAAAACATATCCCAACGAATTTATGACATAACTGGAAAACCAGTATGGCTTAATGTGGGGATAACCAGAGAATTGGAAGAATATGGAGAAGAAATCCGGGGAATTACCGGTGCAGTGGAAACAGCCAATCCGGATCTCCATAAAAGAATCTGTCCCAGCAAGCCATTAGAGGATATTGAGGTCATGCTGGATACTGCCGGTGAACTGGGATTTAAAAAGGCCATAACAATAATTTTGGGATTGGGAGAAACACCAGAGGACCTTAAATATCTATTTGATCTAATAGGAGATTTAGGTATTAATCGGGTGATATTCTACTCTTTAAATCCCCATAAAGACACCCCTTATGAGAATTTTTCCCAGCCAGCTTCTCTTTACTACGCAGGAATGATGGCTGCTACTAGAATAAAATTTCCAGAATTGGAGATTATAGCGGGAACCTGGATAGACAACCTGGCAAATATAGGGCCGTTAATTCTCTCTGGAGCAAATGGGCTGACAAAATTCCCGCTGTTTAAGATGTTCGGAACCAGCCACGGAAGAAGGGTAGAGGAAGAGGTTAAATGGGCTGGAAGAAAGCTTAAGGGTACTTTTACAGATATGGACCGTCTCAGTAATGGAGAAAATATTAGCCCAGAAGTGGAACCATTCATAAAAAGATATATTGATAAGTGCCTAAGAAACAAATAGAATAAAACCTAAAATAAATAACTGATGTTTTAAAAATAAATATAGAAGCAGGGGTACCCAAGCGGTCAACGGGGATAGGTTCAGGGCCTATTGGTGTAGGCCTTCAAGGGTTCGAATCCCTTCCCCTGCACTTAAAATAAAAAATATATATTATATTTTTCTTGGAGAACCAATTTTAGTATACTACCTTTCTAGGAGGAATTATCATTAACATGAAATGTGGTCTGGAAATTCACGTCCAACTGGATACCAATTCAAAATTATTCTGCGATTGCCGCACCAACTATCAGGATGCAGCTCCCAACAGCAACATCTGTTTCGTATGTTTAAATCAACCAGGAGCTAAACCATACCCCCCAAATAAGGAAGCCCTAGACGGAGCTATAAAAATAGCTTTGATGCTTGCCTGCAAAATAAGTCCAGATGTAACATTTTTCCAGAGAAAACATTATGATTACCCGGATCTCTCCTCTGGATACCAGAGAACATCTATACCCATTGGATTTGAAGGAGATCTAAATGGAGTGCGCATCAGAGAAGTGCATTTGGAAGAAGATCCCGGCCAGTATAAACCAGACCTGGGACTGGTGGACTTCAATAGGTCAGGAATATCTCTGATTGAAATTGTCACCGAACCAGATATGACCTCACCAGAAGAAGCCCGAATATTCCTAAGGGAACTCATAAGAGTCCTGGAATACAGTGGAAGTGCCCGTGGAGAAGGTACCATGCGTGCTGATGTAAATATCTCACTAGAAGGAGGAAAAAGGGCAGAAATTAAAAACATTAACTCTATTAAAGGAGCCTATAAAGCCCTGCAGTTCGAGATGGTCCGCCAGAAAAACCTCCTAAAGAGGGGTATTGAAATTAAACAGGAAACCAGAGCATTCTTAGAGTCACAGATGATCACAGTCCCCATGCGTCTTAAAGAGGAGGCTGAAGATTATCGTTACATTCCAGACCCGGACCTACCTCCTATGATAGCCGAAGAAGAAAGAGTGGAACATATAAGGGAAGAGATGCCTGAGCCGGCTCATATTAAAACCGATAGGTTTGTGGAACAGTACAATATCAAAAAGGACGATGCCCGGGTGCTGACTTCTGAACTAGAGCTGGCCAACGCCTTTGAAGAGGTGGCCCGGCAGGTGGATCCCCAGTTTGCAGCCCAGTGGATGAGGGATGAACTCAAAAGGATCCTTTCCTACAACAAGATCAGCTTCAAAGAAAGTGGAATTACAACCCCTCAAATAGTGGAGTTTCTGGAGATGTTACATGATAAGAGGATCACCACTAAAGCTGGGCAAAGAATCATCGAAAAATTGCCCCATAGCTCCAAAACCCCTTCCCAGATCGCTGAAGAACTGGGGTTAATCGGGGTAGTGGAGGAAGATGTGGTGCAGAAGGCAGTTAAGCAGAGCATCCAGGAAAACCCCGAAGCCGTATCAGATTACTATCAGGGTAAAAAAAAGGCTCTGAACTATCTTATGGGTCAGGTAATGCGTATAACCCGAGGCAAAGCGGATCCCGGTGAAACCTGCAAATTATTGGAAGAAGAACTGCGAAAGTAATTTGTATTATAATTTTTTATTGATGGATATTTTCCAAGAAAATTTTTAAACCATTTCTAACAATATAGTAAACATTCACATAAAAACTAAATTTTTTCCAAAAAAACCTTAGAACCATTCTGGGTATTCCATTCTGATAAAGGGTTATTAGTATGGCAAAAAACATCCTGGACATGCTCTTCTGGCATCCTAATAAAGAGATAGACAATACAATTATTAGCTATATCCATAGAGGAGCAACAGGAAATATAAAAACGATCACCGGTGATGAGATAACAAGAATTGAAAAAGGATTTCTGATTCTCCACGATGATACATATATTCCTCTTCACCGAGTTATTAAGATAGAATATAACCAAAAAATAGTATGGAAAAAGTCCCCCAGTAATAAACACCATTAAAGTTACACAGAATTATAATCAAGTAAAAATCTTATCAAATAAATAGAATGCACCTTATTGAGAGGAGTATAATAATGACCAGCGCAGCGTTAGTAAAAGATTACATGACAAAGAAGGTTATAACGGTTACTCCAGACACATCAACTGGAGAAGTAATAGAGTTAATGAAACTAACCGGCCACGATGGGTTCCCAGTGAAAACTAATGGAGAAGTAATTGGAATGGTCACCGCCTTTGATCTGCTGCTGAAACCATGGGTGGATCTGGTGGAGGGAATAATGACCATCGAGGTTGTGGTTGCAGATAAAGAAATGTCTATTAACGACGCCTCCCGGGTGATGTTCCGTATGGGCATATCCAGAATGCCGGTAATGGATAAAGAAGGTAAACTGGTAGGGATAATAACCAACACCGACATAGTCCGATCACACATAGAGAGATCAACACCCACCAAGGTAAATTATTTTAAAAAGACATTAGAACAACTTTACGGCATAAAAACACGTCTTGTAAGAATGAAAGTACCCATAGACGGATTAAGACCAACCCAGAATAAGATCTATGCCGATGAACTGCAGGGCAGGACCTATGAAATTGAAAGGGGTCTGGCTGAACCCACTATAGTGGTTAAGGTTGCTAACAGATTCGTTCTGGTGGACGGCCATCATCGAACCGTAGCAGCCCTTAAACTTGGCTATGAGGAAATCGACTCATATGTGATAGAGATAGATGAAGACATAAAATTGGGATTAGAAAAAACAGCGGATAAAGAAGGAATTCTAACCTATCAGGATATTGAAGTAATAGACGATGCCCAACATCCACTTATAGCGCTTACAGGACCGTTAAGAAAAAAAGGACTAAAAAAATGAGGGAAGAAATAATCAGAGAAATCTACCAGGTCCTGGAAGACAGAAGGGACCACCCCAAAGACTCCTACACTTCAAATCTCATGCAGGACAATGAAAAGAGAGCCGTAGATAAAATACTGGAAAAAATCGGGGAAGAAACAGCAGAAGTCATCATCGCTGCAAAGAATGATGAAAATCTAGTTCACGAATCCGTAGATCTAATATTCCACACATTAATGCTACTTGTTTATAAAGGCGTGAGTCTTGATGATTTATTAGATGAATTTGAGAGTAGACGCGGTTAATTATTAGCATTTGAAAATAAAAAAAACTTAAATTTTTATTTAAGTCCCACCATAAATCGTTCCTTTATCTCTTCGGGTTCCATATCTATTACCGGCACATCAGCATTACCAGCTTCTACCTTTACATGTATAAATACCGGACCTTCAACTTCTAAAACTGTTTTTAAATCTAATTTTTTTTCAGGATCTGTGAATTTGAATATATTTTTAAATCCCACAGCCGCTGCCAGGCGGGATAAATCCACGGTGGTGGCGTAGGTGCACTGGGATCCTGTAGAACCGTAGCATTCATTATCCAGTACCACCAGGATAAAGTTCTCTGGTTTCTGGTTGTAAATGGTTACCAAACTTCCCAGATTCATTAAGAGTGATCCATCCCCATCCAGGGCAACCACTTTCCTTTTCTGGGCAAGAGCAAGACCTAAACCAATGGAGGAAGCCATTCCCATGGAACCCAACATATAGAAATGATTTACTGAATCCTTTACAGCGTATAATTCCCGGGAGGGGAATCCAATATTACAGATGACCAGCTCATCCTCAAACTGTGCTGCGATTAACTTTAGGGCGTTTATTCTTTTCATAAATAATATTCCTATCTTAATTGGTTTTACCAGTATTCTATCTCCAATAACATGGCCACCGGCGATCCTCCCATCTCTGAAAGGAGCCATGCTCCAGATAAAATTTTACAGGCATCTTCTGGAGTTTTGGGTAGAAAATATGCTATTTCCAGTGCATCCAACACACCAGGGGTGGCTTCACCCATGGGTATCTGGGCGCTCATAAACTCTCCTTTTGTCCCGCGATGGCTCATCACCATAAGCAGGGGCAACTGATATAGTTTATAAAGAGAAGCAAGAACATTAACAGAGTTACCCAGCCCTGAATTCTGCATTAAGATTGCGGTTTTTTTACCGCCCATATAAGCCCCGGCGCATATACCAAAACCCTCTTCTTCTCTGGTTACAGGGATATGGATTATATCTGGATCGCAGTCAACCATTTCCATGATTTTCCCCAGATTTACACAGGGCAAGCTGACCACAAAGTTCACGCCTGCCTTTTTAAGGCCCTTATAAACCGCTTCACTGCTATCCATTTAATCACATACCTTATAATTTTTTATAATAATTAATTTTAGGGGGTTACTGTTTTATTAAATTTTGGTCTTTAATGGAATAGATTATCCTTGCTTTGATTAAAATTATTTTAATTAAAAGAATTAATTTATTAGCACAAATAAAATATTTTTATATATTGACTGGGGAATATGGCTAAAAAAAATTTATTAAAGAGATTAAGGGTGCTTTCCAGGCCAACAGGTAAACCGCAATGGGCGCAGGCAGTGGGGTCCTTAGTTTTAATGATTTTAGCTGGTTTAATATCTTTTTATTTAGGTCTGGATAAAGGAATTCAGGTTATTTTGATTACTACCTTAATTGCCACCATAATAATGGATATATCACTCCCCTTAAGAAAAATAATACCTCTGGCTCTTCTTGGCTTCTTCATGTCCATTTTGGCCTTTACAACAGCTTCTCTGGGGTTAAGCAGTATTCCGCTGTTTATTCTGTTCACGGTTTTGTGGTCTTTTTTTGCCATGTCCACCTATATTTTTGGGGAATCAGTGGGATTCTTTGGTTTCATAGTATTTACTGTGTACTTCATTGCAGTGATAATGGTAAATGACAAATCCACTGCTCTGGAATGGATTTCGTACTGTGCCCTATCATTTACAATTGCATCATTACTGCTTTTGCCCCGTTTATGGAACAGGAAGAAGGAAATCCGTCAAATGGTTGCTGTGGGATTTGTTCCAGGAACTCCTCTGAAAACTGTTTTGAACATTCGCCGGGCATTATCAGGCATTCCCATGGACTCCCATTATTATGAACTATTCAGATTAGGCTCATACATCACTGGTTTTCGTGGCTATAGTAAACAAATCCTCAAACGACTGTCTGGAGAATATCAGGAAAAATTCAAAGATTATCTGGAAACTGCTGACCAGGCCAGCTCCCAAATAGCAGAGGCAATAACTAATAGGAGAAATCAAGTTGATATCCAAGATTTAAATAAGGTTTTATCCAGTCCGGATGTTGATAAAAACTATAAAAATGAGGATATAAGTGCATTTATAGATGTGGCATTTAAGATTGGGGATTTAATTAATAAATCTGCCGATATTATAAAAAAGCCTTTATCTGGCGATAAGAAGAAAATAATCAGCTCTCATACATCAATTAAAGATGTTTTAACTGCTAATTTTAATCTTAAAAATATGTACATCCGTCATGCACTACGCTTCACTCTGGCCATGACCATAGGCCTTCTTCTGGTTCATTTAACCCATGACCGGGATGTAATCTGGGTAACTATGGGTATTTTAATTATTATAAAACCAGATATTACCAGCACTGTTAACAACATGGTAATGAGGGTTTTCTTTAACATACTGGCCATAATATTGGCCATTATTTTAGGTTTCCTTTTCCCTCATGATATATTACTGGCACTTGCATTTGTAATGCTCTTCCTTTTCCGGGCATTTTTACCAACATATATGGGACTGTCAGTGATGGCCCTCACCATCTTTGTGGTGTTTATATGGCCTACTGGAACAGTATTTGACAACGCCATAGCCAGACTGGTTGATATAACACTGGGAGCTTTAATTGCCATTATATGTGCATATATCATCCTGCCCAGCAGAGTGAAGGTGGATCTGCCTGGGCAGCTGGCCGGAACCATCCGGGCTAATCAGGGATATCTGGAAAAAGTACTGGTTAAACCTGAAAGCTACGATCATAAGATAGTGGTTAGGGGTCTTAATAATTATCTCCTGGAGGAAAATAACTTGGAGGCTGCTATTAGAAAGCTGGAAGACTTTTTCACAGATATAGGGGAAGATATAATTCAATATCATGAATTTTTAGCTGCTAACCGCAAATTATCATCTGATATTTCTGCACTGGC
>JAJRAE010000233.1 GCA_028682985.1 Methanobacterium sp. | reverse complement strand
TATAAATTTTCAGTGGCTCCTCCACCACCATATTATGACTGGCCCCAGATACTAAATTAAATTTAGATTGTGGGATGCTTTTACTAATTTTAATTCCCTGATCTTTAGAAATAAACTGGTCTTCTTCTCCTGCAATAATTAGGGTGGGAGTTAGAATATTTTTTAGCGAATCCCGGTAGTTTACATTCAAACAAGCATAAATAGTGGATATCAATGAAGGAATGGAACTGGTTTTTGCCATCTCTTTGCGGAATTTGTTTAATAATTCTCTGTTTTCTTTAACATATTGTGGATTATGGGCTATTTTGATACATTCATCAAAAAATTCATTGTAACCCTGTTCATTCAGAGTATTTCGGAGATTTATCAAAGATTTCTTCAGTTGATAATCGGGGTAAGCGAAACTGGAGATAAGAGTAAGTGAACTCATTATATCCGGATTATTAATCGCCATTTCCAGTAACACAGCTCCACCCATGGAGTGGCCTATAAAATGTGCCTTCTTGATATCTAGTGATTCTAAAAACCCTTGAATATCTGTGGAAAATATCTCCATATTGTATGGCCCCCGGGTTTTACTGGAACAGCCATGACCGCGTAGATCAACAGCTAGAACTCGGTAATTTTCCTTTAGCAAAGGGATGATTCCTGCCCATATATTGTGATCACTGCCCATGCCATGAATTAAAACAAGTGGAAAGCCTGATCCTGCGTCTAAGTAGGATAATTCTAGATCATTTAGTGAAAAAATATTCATTAAAAAGAAATAAGAGATTTATAATAAATAATAATTTTGATTAAAAAATTAGATTTAGATTTATGAAAAAAAATTTAGTAAGAATAGTCCTAATAAAGACTATCCGAACATAACTCCAGCTTCTTTCCTCATTTCATCTTCTCTTTCCATTCCGATTATTTTATCCACTGCATCCATAAGGTCGTTCATAGTTACGGTGGTTCTTTCTTCTCGGATGGCGAACATTCCTGATTCTGTGCAGACTGCTTTGAGGTCTGCTCCGGAAGCTCCTTCTGTGAGGTTGGCGATCATTCTGATATCCACATCTTCTTCTAGGGACATGTTTCTGGAGTGGATTTTCAGTATTTCCATTCTGCCATCTTCATTGGGTATTGGTACTTCTATGAATCTGTCGAACCTGCCTGGTCTTAGAAGTGCGGGGTCCAGTATATCTGGTCTGTTGGTGGCAGCTACAATTCCTACATCTCCTCGGCCTTCAAATCCATCCATTTCTGCCAGCAGCTGCATCAGGGTTCTCTGTACTTCACGATCTCCGCTGGTTGAGCTTTTCAGTCTTTTAGCAGCTATAGCGTCTATTTCATCTATGAATATAATGCTGGGTGCCTTTTCTTTGGCTAGTTCAAATACGCCACGTACTAGTCTGGCACCTTCTCCTATATATTTTTTGACGAATTCGGATGCCACTATCTTAATGAAGGTGGCGTTGGTTTCATGGGCCACTGCTTTGGCCAGCAGGGTCTTACCGGTTCCTGGGGGGCCGTAGAGGAGAACTCCTTTTGGCGGTTCTATTCCTATTTCTTCAAATAGTTCTGGTCTCTTAAGGGGCAGTTCAACTGTTTCCTTAATTTCAACTACTTGCTCTTCTAATCCCCCTATCTGTACATAGCTTACATCTGGTTTTTCTTCTACTTCCATACCAGTTACAATAGGGTCTTTTTCAGAGGGTAGGACATTCACTATGCTGAATGTCTGCTGGTTTAAAGCCACTCTGGCTCCGGGTTCTAAAGATTTTTCATCTAAGAATCTTGAATATCCGATAACGAAGTGGGGTCCGGTACTACTCTTTACTACTACCTTACCATCATCCAATACTTCAGTTACGGTTGCTATTACTAGCGGGGGAGATCTGAACCTTTCTATTTCTCCTCTTAGAGATTTTACTTCTCTATCTATCCGCATTTTTTCATTTTCAAGCAATACTTTATCTTTTTCGAGTTTTCTTACCTTCCACATTAAGTTACGTTTGGTTTTGGTATTTTCCTCTTTAAGGATTTTGATCTCTTTTTTAAGGTCTTCAATTTTCTTTAAAACGTTTGGGGACATGTTTTCCATGATCCTCGCTCACTCCTAAATCATTTTTAGACAAAAAAATTAAATTAAATATTCTATTTTAATATTATATAACCAATTTATTATATCTAATAATATTTAAATATTGAGGTGTTATATTATAAATAACACCATATAAGGTTATCATCATGAGATGCGAGATTTGTGGAAAAAAAGTTATAGGTAGACCAGTACGGGTTAAAATAGATGGTTCAGTAATGCAAACATGTAATGAATGTTCAAAATTTGGTAAAATCCAGAAAGAACCCCAAAAAGTGTTTAAACCGAGAGCAGCACCTCGTAGGCCTAGAGCTAGAGAACCTTCATATGAAGTCTCAGAAGATTATAATACTGTAATAAGAATGGCCAGAGAAAAAAAAGGATGGTCCAGAGAGGAGTTGGCTAAAAATCTTTATGAAAAAGCATCAGTTATAAACAGAATAGAATCTGGTAAAATGATTCCAGATATAAAGCTCGCAAGAAAGATAGAAAAAATATTAAATATTAAAATATTGGATAAAATAGAAGATGAGCAACCAGAGGACCTTACGCCCTCAAGAAGGGGTGGAACCACCATTGGGGATATTGCAATGATAAAGAGGAATTGATTATAATCTCCTCTAATTTTTTTTACTTTTTCCAGAATAATAGCCCTTTAAAGGTAATAATTCCTTATAAATGATTTTTATCTGGTTATAATCTTCGTATTCATTGCTTAAAACCACTATATGTGCTGGGGGATGTATTTTTTTAACCTGCATTATGCTGTGGGTGGTGTCTTCCGCCACCAGTACCAGCACTGCCCATTTAGATTTCGATTTCAGCTTTTCTTTTAAAATCCTTTCAATAATTTCATCAGCCAATTCTGGTGATATTATTTTAGGTTTGCCATTGATTTTTAGTTTAGCATGTCTCTCCAGGTCAGCCAGGGCATTAAGAATTTTTTTCTGACTGTCTGCTCTAATTAGAATGAAAGCCATGATCAACGCCTCTTCTTCATGAATGAAGAAATTAAAGTACTTCTGAAAAGCACCAGAACCACCAGAATTAAACCAATAGCTGTCTGTAAATTACCAATGATATCAAGTAAGGATGAACTTATCGGCAAATTCCAGGCTGGAGATGTTCTACCTCCTCCCAGAGGTGTGAAATAAACACCTACCTGCTTCGAACTCTGTCTTATATTAATATCTTTTGGTTCCACATGATTTACACCAATTAAAAGCCCACGGTCAATGGCGGAGTTAATTGATGCAGCTATAGAATTAGCATTGAATCCAGTTTTACTAACTGAGTAAGTTACAATTTCTGAAGTTGTGGTACTGATTCCTGGTAGGTCTGATCCATATACGTATACTGTGGCGTTAGTTGGAGATACCGTTATAGCTGATCTAAGCACATCATAGGCATAAGCGGTTTTCAGAGGATTACCAGTCAACGGGGAGGTTGTATAACTTTCTGCTGCTGGGTAGGCTACGGACCATCCACTTTCTGGATCATATTTACTGTAGGGTTCATCCATGGGGTAACCTTTGGTGTTTACCAGTACAGGTGTAAATGCATCACCAGTCGTTATATCTGAAACCAGGTTCACTGCTCCCCCTCCGTATTTTTCACCTGCTTCAATGGATACTTTTTGAAATACGTTTCCCATTATTTCTGTGGCAGGATATCCATCTCTGATCTGTTCCCCAATCATCACCGCAGTAGCCTGTCTCACTGCACTTACATTACCACCTATGGGGTTACCATCAGTATGTCTCAAGTGAATGATGGCTCCTTTAGTACCGGGGGGTAATACAGCTGTTCCCTTTGAATAGGGAGTTACTGTTATGGTACCATCGCCGGCCACTGTTACCAGGTAGGCGTCAAAGTCCCCTCCCACTGCTGCTCCGATGGTGGGTCCTCCAGCCATAATCCTGATCCCTTTAAAGGCGTTAGCTGCTCCGACCGCTGCTGATGGGGTTTGATTGGAATTAAGCCGGTTAATTGTCTCCACAATGGCACTTAATCTGGATGTTTCATTTTCATCTGAACCACCTGATAGCACTGCGAAATTCTTATCTGGAGAATAGATAAAGGTGGATTGGAACATGTTGTCTGCGAAGGACATACTGCCCGCCGCAGCACCGTTAGGATCCTTACCAGTTGGATCGGTAATTATGATTACGTTTAAGGTAGCGGCTGCACTGTTCATCACTAAAGAAATGGTTACCAGGAGAACTATTATCTTTGAAATATTGGTTTGATCCAGTTTCACTTCACCACCACTGCTGAGAAATCTTCTATAACATTCACGGTAACTATACCGGTTGATTTATCAACCTTAACATCACAGGCGATGATCGGGTATATCTGGGTACCGGGTATTGAAGCAAATTTCACAGCTTCTTCTGTATTTGTAATAGCCCCTTCCAGGGGTAACTTACGTTTGCTGGTAACTAACGTATCTCCTTGTATATAACTTCCAGCTCTGAATCCTTCACCAGCCACCAATCCCTTAATGGACTCTGTCGGTACGATGTCGTTTCCCTTAACAATCACTCCCGATATAGGGACACCTTGGTCAGTTTCATTTGAGGAAGCATAAGATACGTAACTCATAAATCGGCCGGAAAGAATTAACATAAAGGCCAAAATTAAGATAATTAAAGTATCTCTTCTTATTTTAATAAACATCCTTGTTTCACCAATAATTCTATTTATATTAATTTTATTGAAAAATAAACAATGCTCGTCTGTTTATTTGTTTAAAATTTAAAGAATTTTTTTTTATGTAATTATTTTTTTATTAATTTTTAGATTATTTAATTTTTTAATTAAATGAAAGCATTTGAATCTTTAAGTATATTAAACTTATGCTTGAGTTAGTAATTAAGATTTTTTTTAAGGGATTGATTTGATTATCATCTTTTTAATATCATCCTTAAATTTAAAAGCAGCCTCACCTAAACAGATAACCGCTTCAACATCACATTCCAAGCCAGTTTCCAATCCCAACTTAATCTGTTCAAAATTCGCTCCTAAAGTACCCTTTTTAAATTCTTTTGGATATTTTAGGGGTAAAATAATATTCTCTTTCGGATCATCGTTTTTGGATAATTCAATATACTTATCCGCCGCCTTTCTGGAGTAATAAGAGGCAGGAATTACACAACTAGAATTATCAACACATTTTTTAAAAATATCCAAATCACCTTCTTCTCCAGATTCGGAGGATATGGTTATAACCACCGCCAGCTTTTCATATATTTTTTTTAATTCACCCAGAACTGTTTCCACCCCTCCAGGATTATGAGCATAATCTATTATAATATCAATATCATTGTATTTTCCAACAAAGTCCAGTCTCCCCGGGACGCCATTAAAATCTTTTATACTGTTAATAATTTGATCAAATGGTATTTTAAAGTATTCATATGCTGCTACAACAGCCCCTAACATGTTGTAGATGTTGTGTAATCCTATAAGGGTTGTTACGACTTTCAGTTTTTGATAGGGAGTTACAATGGTGAAACTTTTATCAGATATATCAGTGGCCAGGTACTGAATTTCAGGCTTTTTGAGTCCACAGGAGCAGTTATAATCTCCCATTCCAGTAATGGTTTCATCTATCTGTATCTTTTTTCCACACCAGCACTTTTTTTCATTAATTTTATTTTTGCTGGTGTCTACACCAAAGGTTATTACATCCTCTAATTGGCGGGCACCTAATTTTGAGGTGACTAAACCCCAGACAGTTGGGTCATCACCATTAACAATCAATTTTTTATTCTTCAGATAATCCAAAAATTCTCCCTTTATACTGGCATATTTAAGGAAATCCT
Organism: Methanobacterium sp.; assembly: GCA_028682985.1. Classification (GTDB taxonomy): domain Archaea; phylum Methanobacteriota; class Methanobacteria; order Methanobacteriales; family Methanobacteriaceae; genus Methanobacterium_A. The sequence continues at coordinate 9,675 of JAJRAE010000233.1, read as the reverse complement.
GACCTGAATGCATATGGTCCGGTGTGATGTTTGTGATCAAACCACAGTCTGGACTGGAACGCTCAATTATAAATTTTAAATCCCCCGGGTTTCCAAAGGTCCCGGTTTCTAGAATAGCTACATCTCCTTTCAAACGGCATTGTAGTGGGGGGATGTACTCAATGTTTCCCTGCATATCTCTAAATCCATGTTCTGCTGGTTTTAAACCAGAAGATGTACAGATATGCTTTAGCAGGGATACGGTGGTTGTTTTACCATTTGTCCCGGTTACACAGAGCACGGGTTTTTCTGGTTTTATGAATTTGAAAACATCCTCCACATCCAAAAGATGATAGTCATCTTTTAGCTTGCAATCCTCCAGCTTCTGCCTGAGGGCGGAATCTGCTGGTAAGCTGGGCGGAGGGATGATGTAATCTGATTTAGCTAAAAAGGAGTTTGGATGCCCTCCCAGAAAGAGGGGGAAACTGTAATCATCCAGGGTGTATTTAAATTTACAGTTAATCTCATCCTGCGCATCAGTCCCTAATACCTTAAATCCATTATCAGCGAGTGCCCGTGCTACCAGGTTACTTACCACTCCGCATACACCAATCACACCAAATACAGCATCATGTAAGTAAAGTCTGTCCATTGGTTTATCATCCATTGCATATCCTCTTAAAAAGAAATTTATTTATTGATGGTGTTTAAACAGCCCTGTTCTATCCCTCGAGTCATCTTTTCTTTAAGGTCATCGTAATTGGTTATAGCTCCGGGACCAACATGTATAATGGTTTCTCCTGGCTTTGAAACCTTTATAGAGGTTTCTCCAGCAATTATCATATCCTTAACAGCTATTAACTGGCAATCTGGATTATCCACACCATCCAGTACTTCCTGAGCAGCATCCATATTTACACCACCCAGTGTTTCGTTAAATCCGCTGGAGATGATGATATCTGCGTAATGGCCTAATACTTCTCCTATTTTATATTTATCACGTATCGTGGTGGTGTCTGGGTTGTCCACCAGCACAATTAATTTATTATTCTTAAATTGTTCGAGAGTTGAAATTAAACCTTCTGGTACAAATGCTGCGTCGAAGTGGACATCTCTTCCACAGAACTTCCCCAGATATTCCAGGTGTCCTGAAATTCCGGAAAATTTACTCAAACCATCCTTTATATATTTATCATCCAGTCCATAGGTTAGAGCCACCGCTGCCCCGGCCAGGCTGTTTTCAAAATAATACCCTTTCAATTTAAAATCTGTCTGAAACTGGCCGCTATACTTTTCTCGATGGAATTTTGATTTATAAGAACTTAAATTGTAATTTACAGTTATTTGATTATTATCCAGTTTACCGGATATGTTACATTCACTCTGGGAGCAGTAATATATCACATCCTTTCTCAGGGGTTCCAGATAATCTCGACAGTGGGGGGTGGATATGAGTATTTCACTGGAACCCGCTATGAAAAGTTTTCTCTGGGCATATTTTTCCAGAGAATCTTCAAATTCATCCAGATGTTCTGGATAGATATTGGTCAGTACTCCTGTTTTTAATTTAACTTCAGACATCAGCCGGGAAGTTCCATGGGGCAGTTCAAATACAGCGATATCATATTCCCTGTGATAATTATTGATAATCCCATCGATAATCACTTCACTCAAGAGGTTACCATGACGGGATGAGCATTTCCATACCTTGTATCCAGCTGATTCAAATATGTTAGAGATAATGTGAGTAGTGCTGGTTTTACCCAGAGTCCCGGTAACACCGATGATGTCCATTTCTATTAGTTCATCTATTATATGTGATATTTTCCGGTGTTCTATAACTTTAATTTTGTTCCGTTCGATCAGACCTCTTATCTCGGAATTTTGGGGAATATTCGGTGATATATAAACAGAATCAATACCATCCATACTATCCGGAGCATCACTACCTAGACTTAAATTCACCCCTTCATTTTCCATTTGAAGAAGAATCCTCTGATATTTAGGTGCAAATTCGCCTATACTTTTTTGGTCTGTTATTAGCACTTGATGCCCAATATAATTTAAAATTCTGGCTACAGGACGTCCTGCGTTCCCGGCACCGATAACTATACATCTCAATTTAGAGTTCACCTTTTATAATAATAATTTAGAAGCTAAACTTTTACCTTAAAACCTATATTAAGCTTGAATTATTTAATTCTTAATTATTTAGAACCTTTTTATAATATAAATAGATTGATAAATAAATCAAATAGAATATATCAGAAACTAATTTTCATGATTCATTTCTTTTAAAATCTCCTTTGCAGGGTCCATTCCCTGAGCTCCGATTAATAAAATGGTATCAGAAGTATGGGAAATTTTAATGGCATATTCCAGGGCATCAGAGAGTTTATCAAAGAAAGTGAGATCTAAATTATTCTCTTCCATGACCTTTGTGAAAATTTTTTTCTCAGATGTTGTAACCTGGTTCGCCTTGTTTACAACCTCTATACTGCTGGTTATAATTAAATGATGGTTTAAATCTTTCAAGGACCCTGCGACGGCTTCAGCATTTACTCTGTTAATAACATCGCCCCTAGAACCGCGAATAGCAGTTACTAAAATAATTTTACCAGGCGACAGCTCTGCACAACTTTTTATGGTGGCATTGATACCGTCTGGATTATGAGCGAAGTCGTCTATTATAAGTGGCTTTTCTCCCAGAACACTGAACCTTCTATCCAGTGGTTTATAGGATGATATGGCCTTTGATATAATTTCTGGGGCGATTTTAAGTTTTAAAGCTGCCTGTGCAGCTGCCAATGTATTCTGTATAAAATGATGGCTTTTGAAGGGTAAGTTATCATCCGGTATTATAAGTTCAAAATCATGATAAATGCCTCCATCCCGGTACTCCAGAGAGGAGCCCTCACCATAATAAGAGACATCAATAGAAGATTGTATCGATTCACCCATCTTCTTTAAGAGTGGATCCTCGTTATTCAAAAGTATATACTTCCCCTTGAAATCCTTTACAGCACCAGCTATTTCTTCATATGCTTCCTCTATGGAATTTACCAGCCCAATATGGTCCAAGGCCACATTGGTTAGAACAACCATCTGTGGGTTGATTATTGAAGTCATTTGATAGGCATGGTCCTTCATAATCCGGTCCATCCATCCCTGAACCTCGGATACTTCAATTACCAGAGCTTCCATTATATCTGGAAATTCTGCAATCTGTTTAGCCACCATGGGATCTATCAGTGTGTTAAATTCCGATTGGGAGTCGGTGTTGGTATAAGTGCAATAACCGGCCCGTTTTAATATGGTGTAGATCATATGGGTGGTGGTGGATTTTCCATTTGTCCCTGTTATAACGATGCGCAGGGTGTTCCCAGCATATTTATCCAGGGCCCATTTAAGTGCAAAGCCATTGGCATTCTCAATTTTATCACAGATAATAACTGGTAAATTGAGTTTTTGAGCTTTCAAAACAGCATTTTGCGAGATATTATGAGTTACGATACAGGAAACATTCTTTTTATAAGCGATTTTAACACCATTTTCATCTATCAAATGGCGTATAACAACATCTCCCCTTTTAGAATCCTTTAATATATTAAAAATCCCATTAATGGGGAGATCCTCTCCAAGAAGCTCTCCATTAATTTTATCCGCAAGATAAGAAGTGGTTAATTTTTTCATTTTAATCAATGGATTTATTCTAAAATAGCTGATAGTAAAACAGGGCAACTGCACATATTATAAAGGTAGTGAGCCAGTATAATGCCACAATTTTTCCTTCAGAGAGCCCTTTATAATGTAGGGTGTGGTGCAATGGTTCAACTGGTAATTTTATTATTTTGGAACGATGCATCAGGCTGATTATAACTGATAATATGGGCACTGCTATGGCCACTACTGCGAAGACTATTACGTCACCCAGTACTGCTGCTGCTGCATAGAATCCCCCCAGTGCAAATGAACCGGTATCTCCCATGAATATGGATGCCGGTAATTTGTTGTAAACCAGAAATCCGAAGCATACACCGGAAAGGGCCATAAATGCCACTGCTACTTCAAGCCGGCCAGTTAAGATGCAGAATAGGGCGGTGGCTAGAGAGGCTATGCCCATAACCCCAGCTGCCAGACCATCCATTCCATCAATAAGGTTCACGGCATTGATAGCCCCCACAACACCGATTATTGCTATGGGGATGGATAAAAAGCCCACGTTGTATCCGCTCAGTATAAAGGGCACTGCTCCGGAAACCACCAGGAAAAGGGAGACCAATATCTGGGAAAATATCTTCTCCCTTTCTTTAATCTCACTTTTAATGGGAACTTCACGGATAACCTGTACTTTACCCGCATCAATCAGTGCATCCACATCTTTTTTAGCTTTAGGAGTGGCTACTCTAGCTTCTTCACCTGGTTTGAGTATCAATCTTCCCAGTTCCACTGTATGGGAGCTTATATTTTTTGTTACTTTCTGGAATTCTTTGGTCTTCAATCCTATTATGTCATCAAATAATCCTATTATGGAGGCCACCAGCATAACTCCAGTGGTGATTACCAGGATTTTATTCCCGGAATATATACATAAAATTAGGAGCAGTCCCAATAAGATGGCCAGACCGCCCATGGTGGGAGTACCCTGCTTATGGCTGTGTTCTGATACTATGGGGTTGTCGGTGATGTTGGCGCTTAGCAGGGTTCTCCTTACAAAGGGGGTAAATAAAACCACTGCTAGAAATGATATTATAAAGGGGATATAGATAAAGGGGTCTGTTAAATTCAATCAATCACTGCTCCGAAGATTTTATGATTTTTTCTTTAATATGATTTAATGTTATTTAATTTTGATTTTAGGATTTTTAATGTTTTAATTTATTTATGTCCAATTTTAAGTTGTCCAGGATTTCCCAGGATTTTTCTAGATGGGAAGACCGAATGGTAATTCTACTGGCTTTTTCTGGGCCGTGAATAATATAAGGTTTTTCCTTAGTTAAAATTTGCCTCTTTTGATTATCGTCATTTCTAAGCTTAGGATTTGATTTTAAGACTTCCGGGGGCAGGGGTAATTCAAGAGCATTGTAATTTTTTATCTCCCTTACCAGTTTATTTGGATCCCATTCTCCCAGTGCCATGTTAACCAGCTGGTGCATGGGATTGATATTGGAGGAACAGAAGGTCAGAAACCTGGTCCCACTGGGCCTGGTGTTTATCTCCAGGGTATTCAACTCCTTTTTCTTATGATCATATATGAACTCCACTTCTACTGTTCCACTGGTATTCATTTTATGTGTGATTTTTCTGGCCAGTTTAATAAGTTCCTGATTATTCAGGCCATTCAAATCTACAGGGGCGATCCTGGTTTTATTAAGTGGATGGATCCCGTTTAGTGTGGTATCTCCTTTATACACACCAACCAGCGGTACTGATTTCCCGTTCCATCTTAAAACCTCCACTGAAATCTCAGCACCTTCTATATATTCCTCAATCATGCATTCTGGAAAGATATCCAAGTAGCCCTTAGTTTCTACAGACGTTCTAGAAATCTTAACTCCCACCCCACCTTGACCTTCAGACTGTTTTAAGACAACAGGATATTTCATGGGGGATTCTGATTGATAATACTGGTCCTTGTTTAATTTATTGTATCTGGGTGTTTTTATGTTGTTTTCCTGTAGAAATTTCTTGGTTTTAAATTTGTCTTTTGCAATAGCAGTTGCTTCCACTCCAGATGAAACAACAGGTAATTTGTATTCAGATTCCAGCTTCTCCTTCATCTGAGCCACTTCCAATAGTGGTTTATCAATTCCTATTAGAGGTACAACAGCATCCACGTCCCTGGAGATGGCTAATTCCATTGGTTCTTCCATTCCCCTTGAAACTATATGGTATTCATCGGCTAATTCTAAATTATTAGTATCTGGATTTGATTCAGTTAAAATAGTTTCTATACCTTTTGATTTTGCAAAGTAAGCCACCTCATTGAAGAGTCTTGCTCCTATAAATAATATTTTCATTATATCATTTTTTGGAAAATCTTTTTAATATAAATAGTTGGGCTTTTTTTCTAATGACCAATTTTGGTGATATACTTTAAATACTAAGACGGAAATTATTAAAGTAAAAAATTGTTTGATTTTATCTCTTTATTACAAAATTTTAATATCAAAGGAGTGTTGGATTGTAATTTTATCCCCCAGATTTGGGGCAAAGTTTAATAATACGTTATATGAATTATAATCTTTATATATTGATAGACTTTTAGCTGGTAAAAATAAATTAAACAAAATTAATTGGAATAAATATAAAATTTGACTGAAATATTTTAAAAAGATTGATCTTAGAATAATGAGAGCTTAATCATGAAATGGAAAGTTATCATCATCCTTATTATAGTAGGAATAGCAGTTTTTGCATATGTAAGTAGTTTAGCCGGTCCATATTCACCTATGGGTCGTTTAGGTTTTGTAAAAATATTGAATCCTGATATGTCACCAGGAAACCCTCATTCCACACTTGCAGCAAAATATGCTAAGCAGAGAGGATCAAATACAGTACTCGTATGTCACTTGGCCGGGCATAAAAGCGGATACCCCTGCTATTACGAAGGGGATGTATTCATCATGGAGCTGGGTTTTATTGATAAAGGAGGCTACAGCACCAACATTAAATGGAACGATGTGATACAGGGACTGCTATTTGGAATCCCCGATGAACGCTACGACTACGTATCAGACGGAATAATATTTGAAAATTTAACAGATGCACTGGACTATCTGGATAAAAGAGCCGCTCAAAATGGACAGGAAGGCCCCAGACTAATGTTCTGGCATGGGACCGTCCGAAGCGATAACCCCATTATTAACCAGGGCTGTGGACTGCCATTATATTATAAGATCTGCGAACACTACTACGGTAGATTGGGTGCCTACTACTATACCTTTACTGGTATGATATTCCCTTACTTGAATAGCCCCTATCGGAACTTCGAGATAATGAATTCAGCACAACTACAGTACGACTACAACCACGGCTTGCTGGGTACTCTGGTAGTGGATTAGTAAAGAGTGTTTATTCTACAAATGGTTTAACGTAGCTTTTTTAAAATAAGACAGAGTAAAGGATTTTAACAAATAGTTCTTAAGATGTCTACCAAAAAATCCACACTCTTTTTAACATCCTCTGACAGGGCGTTTGCCAGTTCCATTTCCAGTGGCTGAATTCCAATCAATATAATTCGGGCCCTGGTGGTCTGTTCTAAATATTTTATTAAAAAGGATAGGGGCATGGCATGTGTGGAAATATTATACTGAGATATTTCCTCTTTTTTAATTAGTTTTAAATATCCCGGTGGTTTTCCCATATCTGCTGCATCTATTAAAATGATGTGGCTGGGATCTTCCTTTCTTATTAATCCGGTGTAGTTTTCAGGGACGGATCCCCCGTCTATTATAGTAACATCATCACTGGGACATTTATGGCTTAGTTTTAGGGCTGTTAGAGCACCGGAATAATCATCTCCCCTTAATTGGTTACCAATGCCCAGAAAAACTATTTTTTCATGGTTTTCAATGAATTTATACAGTGCTTCTTGAAATTCCTTTAATTCTGGTTTCAATGGTATCAAGTCCACCACCCATCTGATAACTTAAGTATATTCCAACTGTATCTCCTGGTTTAACCTTTAACTTTTCCATGGGGATTATCAGGGGAGAATTCATCATTGGAGTTGGTCCACATATGATATCTTCTGTTATTAGGGTGAAAGTGGTAATTTTTAAACTGTTTAAAATACCTTCCCTGTTTATCTTTATTTTTAGTTTAAATTCGGCAAGTGGATGGATGTATTTGCCAAATTCGTACTTGCTGTAAATATTTAAAGGCCCTAATACTTTTTCTGGTGATGTTTCATCTTCTTGGTAGTAGATGTGTTCTGCTTTACTTTGAATTGGTTCTGCACCATTAAATATTCCACAGGGAATTACTTTTCCCTCATTCTTAAGATATTTGAGCACAGAATTTAAAATAGGGACCTGTTCCTCGTCTATAAGGGCAGTGTCTAGCATTTCACATATAATGTAATCAGCTTTTTTGGGAAAATCCACTTTACGGGCATCATCATTTATAAAAGAAATATTTTTATAATTTTTTAGTATATCCCTAGTTTTCCTGGAAATCTGGGGATCAATTTCTACAGAATAAATAAAATTAGCATAAGAAGCAGCAAATTCAGTTAAAATACCTGATCCTGCCCCTATGTCATATACAATACCCCTGATCTTGGTTATGGCTTCACAAAAGCCGGCCAATCTTTCATTATCATGGGTTAGGTTATGATGATAGGACGTAAAAACACCTTTATTATTGAATATAATGGGTCCTATCTTATTTTATTTTAAAAAATTTTTTGATAATTAGTTAATCGATTCGATTTATTTTTCGTCCAAGGTTTCTCCACTTGCTGTGCTGGTGAGTTTAACGTGTTCCACACCTTTGAGTCTCATGATTTTTTCGGTTAGTTTTCGTATGTATTCAACATCACCTTTTACCACGATTACTTCTAGACAGTATTTGTCGGTCATATGGACGTGCATAACTGCGCTGATATATTCCCTGAAGTCATGCTGGATGTCGGTAAGGTCTTCCATGACTCCAGTATAATGGTGGTCGTATATCACGGCAAGTATTCCTATGCGGTCGCCTTCCATGTCATTCATCCATTGATATCTCACTATGTAATCTTTTAGTGCATCTCTTATTCCCTTTGATCTTGACTGGTATCCGCGGTCTTTCAGCACTTCATCGAATTCGTTTAAGAGTTTCTTTGGTAGTGACATACTAATTCTCATCATCTTTTTATCCTCCATTTTGTTTAATTTGTAATACTAAATTTTAATATTTAAAGTTTGTTATTAGAAAACAATATTGTAAATAAAAAACAATTGATTTTGATTTAATAATAAATTCATACTTACTTAATACTATGGAACTTTACATATTAATAATTTACCGTAACTTTTTGATAACATTTTTGAAACGACTAATATTAAATTTTATATATATTATAGGCTAATAATGTAGAATATAAAAGAGTGATAATAATGAGAATTAAGGAAGCCATGAATAATGGTGTAATATCAGTTGGTCTAAATACAGCACCGATAGAAGCCTTTGAAAAGATGTACAAAGAAGGAATTAGAAGGCTGTTTGTAATGGATGAACAGGGAAACCCTCAGGGTGTGATCTCCTACTACGATCTTATAGGTATATTGGGCAGCAACAAACCCAGCAAGGAAGATAAAACCTCCAAAATTGCCGATATCATGTCAGATGATATCATGACAGTATCTGCTGATGATAATATTGAAGACGCTGCTAATTTAATGATCCGAGCTGACATCTCTGGATTACTCGTTTTAGATGATGAAAAACCAGTGGGTGTAATTACCAAGACCGATATCTGCCGGTTGGTGGCTGCTGAGCTATTAATACCGGTCTAATTAAATAACAATCTTTGTTTTGATTTTCTAAAATCTCTTTTAAGATTAAAGTAATAAATTGATTTTGTATTAATTAAAAAGGAATTTTATAGCAAAATAATAAAATTAAAGTGTTTTTCTAATTTAAATGTCTTATTTAAAATAATGCGGCTGCCGGGATTTGAACCCGGGTCGTAGGCTTGGAAGGCCCAAG
>JAJRAE010000151.1 GCA_028682985.1 Methanobacterium sp. | reverse complement strand
TTCTTTATATTAAATATTATTATTACTCAATATAAAGAAAATTAAAATTTGATTATTGAATTGGGAAGCCCTTCAAATAGGTAGCTTTGGCTTCCGTAATCTTCACCATAATGGAACTTCCCAGGACGGCGTCGTCTACCACCACTGTTTTATAGGAATTAGTCCTGCCAGTAAAACCGCCTTTAATACCTTCAGCAGTGATCAATACTTTTAATTCATTATCTAGCAGTGCTTCATTTTTCTGGATTGCTATTCTGGTTTTTTGATCATTTAACACCTTAGAACGCTTCTTCATTTCGGTGTGTTCTATTTCCTTTAAATTTGATGAAAGACTTCCCGGCCGGTGATGATACTTTGATATGTGTAGAAAATCGGGTTTTACCTTTTCTATGGTTTTTAGGGTATTTTTAAAGGCCTGTTCATCCTCAGTGGGGTATCCCACAATTATATCAGTAGCCAGGGAAATATCTGGAATTTCCTCCCGGAATCTGGAAACGATGAATTTAAACTCCTCCACGGTATGACACCGGTTCATATCCAAGAGAACCTGGTTATCACCGCTTTGCAGTGGTAGATGAAGAAATTTATAGACTTTTTCACTGTTAAATGCTTTTAATAATTTATCAACATCCTCCAAAACGCTTTTGGGATTCATCATACCTATTCTAACCCTGAAATCTCCCCTAATACTGGTTACGTAATTTATCAGCTCAGAAAGGGATGTTCCGGTATCTTTTCCATATGATGCTGTATCCTGGGCTGTAAGCTGCAGTTCCACGCATCCCTCTTCCACAGCTTTTAGAGCCTCCTCTTTAATGAGATCCAATGGGTAGCTGTGCAGATTTCCCCTGGCTATTCTGGTGCAGCAGTAACTGCAAAGACCATCACATCCTTCACAGATCTGAATGATGTCTGTGAACTTACTGGCTCTTTTTTTAGGTAGAGAAACTTTACATACGCTCTCCGCACCAGTTAATCGGGGGATATTCCCATCTAAGAAAGATTTAACGACTTCTGGAATTTTTTTAATCTGGTGAGGACCTATCCAACCTGCTTCTGGCGCGATTTTCTCCATCTTGGCCTGGTCGATTTCCACCATGCAACCGCCTATTATAAGTTTCTTCTGGGGGAACTCCCGCTGAAGATTAATCAACCGGTTTATAACCTTCTGTTCAGTCGGTTGTTTCACGTAACAAGAGTTAATTATTATTATTGAGGCATCTTCTGGTTTATCCACCAGCTGGTGGCCTTTCTCCTGGAGTAGCCCGGCCATTATCTCTGAATCCGCCTGGTTAAAGGTGCATCCAAAAGTTTCGATGTAGATTTTCATAAAATTAACTCAAAAAATTAACCTTAATTAAAACAAGTTTTATATCAATATTTTTTATTCTTCTGGCCAACCATGCTCCCCAATCATGGGTACGAAGGCCACTCCACCCAGTTTTCGGGTTTCATATTTATCTTCACTTTCTCGGAGTATGCAGATCAGCTCCTGAAAGCTGGTTTGGGGTCCGATTGGTGCGAGGAGTCTTCCCCCAATTTTAAGCTGTTCCTTTAAGGGTTCTGGAACCTTAGGGGCACTGGCTGTTGCATATATCCGATCAAAAGGTGCTTCTTCCTTGAATCCTCTAGTTCCGTCTGTATGGAGTACGGTCACGTTTTTATCATAGCCGGCGCTTTTAAGGTTTTTCTCGGCCATCTGGGCCAGAGTTTCTATGCGTTCAGTGGTGAAAAGATGCCCTTCTGGTCCGATTAATTCAGCAACCACCGCTGCATTATATCCAAAACCAGCACCTATTTCCAGGATTTTCATACCCTTCTCCAGTTGGAGGGTTTCACAGATCATGGCCACCATATGGGGTGCGGAGATGGTCTGACCCTCACCTATGGGGAGGGGCTGGTCTATATAGGCGTATTCTCGATTTTCTGGGGGAATAAATTCTTCTCTGGGGACTTTGAGCATGGCATTTTTCACTTCCTCTGTTTTTAGGTAGCCATAGATGGATAGTTTATCCACCAGTTTTTTTCTCTCCTCATTCATGATGCAACACCTTGGAAGTTAAATCATATTTGAATCTTTTCTCATCAATCGGCCGACCATATACCCTCTTGGTAACATTGGCCCGGGCGAACCCCTTTCTCAATTTCCTCTCCTGGGTTTTAAGGGAATTGATCCGGAATATGATGTTGCCCATTTTCACCACATCACCTATAGTGAATTCCAGGTCAGGATTAACTTCCACTTTTTCTGAGAGTATACGACCACCGTAATCCACAGATATGCCCACTCGGGCCGGTATATCTTTATAAGAAGCCCATATGGTTTCTATCTCATCCACCTGACTTGTTGAAACTCTACCGCCTCTTTTATTTTCTATGGAGGTTATCTCTGCCAATCTACCGTTAACATCCAGCAGGTCACCGTTGTGTAAGGTTTCATCAGGGTAGAGCTTTATAAATGTTTTAGATGAATTTTCAAATTCACTGACCACCACCCTACAGTCCACCGGGATGTTTCCTTCCACTATCTCCCTAAATATGTTCCCGCATTCTTCACATTTAAGCAGGAGTTCACGGGACTTTTTTCCCTTGCTTTTTATTACTTCCAGTGACTCTGAGCCGCATATTGAACATTTCATTTTATTATATTCCCCTAATTTTGTAAACATTTATTTTCCTAAATTTAACTTATCTTTTAATTTTTTTTTATTCCTAATTATATCTGATTTTTATCATAAAACTAGTTAGACATACTAAACCAGATTATCCATAAACCAGTTTTAGTATAATAATCGGATTGTTACCCATATAGCCCGTTTTATTCCTTATTTTTCAGGTAATGCTCTGTTAAGCCGCCATCCCGGAGTATTTCAATCATGAATTTTTTGAAGGGCTGTATCTTGAACTTTTTATTAAGAGTTTTATTTTCTATAACTCCCTCTTCCAGGTCGATGCATACTACATCACCCTCCTGGGCTTCCACATCAGCCACTACTACTGGTAGACCCACATTTATAGCGTTACGATAGAATATTCTGGCAAAGGATTTGGCAACTACTGCTGATATCCCTGCATGTTTCAAGGCTACCGGGGCTTGTTCCCGGGATGATCCGCAGCCAAAATTCCAACCAGCCACTATTACATCTCCTTTTTTAACTTTATCTGCAAATGTGGGGTCTTCTGGTTCCATTACATGTGATGCCAGTTCATCCAGAGTGAGAGCTCTTAGGTATCTGCCTGGTATTATCACATCGGTGTCTATACTGTCCCGGAAGATCCAGACCTTTCCTTCTATTCTATCCATCATAAAAATCACTTATTAAAGAAAATTATCTCATTTATTTTAAGTCGCTTATTAAAGAAAAATTTTTATATTATTTGAGCCCCGCTGTTCTGGGCTCCGGTGAGAATAATTTCACCATCCATACCCTTCATTGAATTCCGGGCAGCCCTGCATATCTGGTTGGTGTTGGTATCAGTTACCGCATATACTGTGGGTCCAAATGAGCTCATCCCCACCCCAGCTGCTCCTGCATTCTCTAAATTTTCCATCAATTCTTTTATGAAGGGATTTTGCAGTTTTAATTCTATTTTTTTAAAGCCAATGCTCTGAATATTATTTACAGCATCACCAAAACTATCTAAATCTTCTTCAATAACTGCTGGCATCATCTTCATAAAGAGTAGGTGGGTTAATTCCTGAACGTCTCCTAAGGGGATGGGGCAGTATTTCTGGAAAATATTAACTTCCCCATCACCAAAGACCTTCCTTTCTACGTGTGGTATTGCCAGTATGATTTTCCAGTCCTCAGGGAAATCATAACGGGCTATGATGGGTGGTGGCGATGCTTTGGATGCGGATGATGGTAGAAAATCCTTCTTAACAGATTTTTTATGTCCGCCGTCAACAATAAATCCGCCATCTTCAAAAGAAGCCACACCAATCCCGGAGGTACCTCCTCTTCCCACAAGTTCTCCTATTTTAGACGCGGGAAGATCATGATCATGCATTTTTAATATCAGCTTAGCTGTTGCCAGGGACAACTGGGTTCCTGACCCCAGACCAGAGTGGGATGGGAAAACCTCCTTCACATTAAACAGGTAGCTTTCGTCCATGTTCAGGTATTCATTTATAATATGGCTGGCGCTGAATATTTTTTTATGATAATCCTCTATGGTATCTATGGGAATGTCTTTTTCACTAAACTCTATCCTGGTTTCTTCACATCCGGCAGTTGCTTCCAGAATCAAACAGGGACTACGGGTGGTTATGCCTACACCACCATCTATCCTGCCATATCTTCCGTTAAGATCAATGAGGGTTACATGTAGCCGAGAAGGAGTTTCGATTATCAATTAAAAAACCAAATTTACAATTTATTTAAATTCAGGTTCTTCCTGGTTCCGTCCTAAGGGTTTGGCAAATTTCTTCTCTACATCTTGCCGGAATATTGAGTTCATAGCACAGAAAGGTATTATTCTTCCATCAGGGACAGCATAATGGATAACACATCTTTTAACCCGATCATGATCGAAGTTCCAGGGATCCATGAAGTGCATGCAGGCAATTAGAAGACTTTTATGGTGAAAATCTCCTAGTGCACTGTAGGAGCGTTCTTTAAATACCTTAATCAGTATATTCTTGATATCAATTGAATCGGGAGTCTTAGAAAGACTGATGGTTTTTGGGAGTTCTATGGTAGCCCGAGCCAGCACCTTTGACTTAGCCACTAATCCACCATCGCTTATATCATCACTGCTGTTGGATAAAAGGTTAAATAAACGATCTACATCAATAAATTGGGTGACAGGAACCATCTTGTCTTCATCAATAAATACATAGGTAGCTGCTCCGCAGTGGGGGTGGCAAGTAAATTTAACCTGTGGCTCGCCATCTATTGCCTCCATAAACTCTGATATGGGGACCACTGATGATGCAGTGTAGAAATCTTCCACTTTGATCTCAGAATTGGTCTGTTCTTCCACCAGCTCTTCAAAATCAGGGACGGTGATCCTCTGCATTTCAACCTCTTCACTAGGAGTTCTACCGGCAAATGAAACAGGCTGGAAGACCACTCCCCTAATAACATCAATATTATCAGCAGCAAACCTTATAATTCTACCTATCTGGTCATGATTTATTCCCTTAACCAGCGTTGGCACCAGGACCATACCTAAATCGGCTTTCCTGCAGTTTTCAATGGCCTCTAATTTAATAGGTAGCAGGTTCCGATTCCTTATCTTGATATATGGTTCCTCAGTTACTCCATCGAACTGGAGGTATACCGTATTTAAACCAGCATCTCTAAGTTCCACTGCCAGATCAGGATTTTTTGCCAATTTAATACCGTTTGTTGCAATCTGGGTGTGACTGAATCCCTCTTCCTTGGCCAGTTTAATGAGTTCCACGATATCCTTACGTACAGTAGGCTCTCCTCCGGCGTACTGTATGGCTGGAGCGGGTACTGGCTGGTTACCTCGAAGATTTCGGAGCATCTGCCTTATCTCTTCATATGTTGGTTCATAGAGGGTTTTGGAAACTGCCGCGTTTGCAAAACACACAGGACAGCGTAGGTTGCATCGATTGGTAACATCTATCAATCCTAAAATGGTGTGGCTTTCATGCTCCGGGCATAATCCGCAATTAGATGGGCATTCTCCATCTATTTTTGTTTTAGGGTTTTCCAATCCTTCCCCTTCGTAATCGTAATCAGAAGCATCATAATAAATTTCACTACTACTCCAGTAAGTATTTTCAAATACTCCGTGCTCTTCACATTCCTTCTTTATCATTATTTTATCCTGATCCTCATAGACTTCTGCATCTAATATAGCCAGGCATTCTGGACACATACTTTTGGTCTTCTTTATAACCATCTAATCTCACCAATAAAATTTTAAGCTCTAATTCCTTTTTTTTTAGCTGAAAAATTACAATCAATACAAAATATATTATAACATCATTTATGTGCTTTAGATATAAATAAATGACATTCTTTAGGAATAACGGGTTAGAAAAAATTAATACTATCTCATCCTAAGCATTAAAAGATTATTTAATCTGCCTTAAAAAATTTTATGGAAGAAATATCTTTCTTTAAATATTTAATTACATCTAATTAAACCAACACTTATTTATTAGGGGCATACAATTACTATTAATTTCTTTTAATATGGAGTGTAATAAATGGATTCAATCATCAGTTTTTTAAGTTTATTAGCATACGCTTTGTACTTCATGCTACCTGCCTACCTGGCCAATGTCTCGGCATTGGCGTTTGGTGGGGGGACACCTGTGGATTTCCAGATAAATTTCAGGGATGGGCGCCGACTACTGGGTGACGGAGTAACCTGGAGGGGAACCATAGTTGGAATAATTATAGGAACCATTATCGCAGCACTGCAGGGCATCGTTTTTTTGTACTATGGGGACATATTCCTCCTGATACCGGGCTGGACCACCATCGCAGGCATCATACCAAGCAGCTTGGGAGAATGGGTATTACTGGGCCTAGCTCTTAGTGGAGGAGCCCTAGTAGGAGATGCCGTGGGAAGCTTCATAAAAAGAAGAATAAATCTGGAAAGAGGAAGACCAGCACCATTCATGGATCAACTGGATTTTGTAGTAGGTGCATTAGTATTTGCCTCACTGGTGGTTACCATTCCATTCAATATAATATTGCTTATACTGATATTCACTGCCATATTACATCTGGCAGCCAATTCAATAGCCTATTTACTGGGATTAAAGAATGTATGGTATTAAAAATTTCAAATATTCATAAAAAAATTAATTTTAATATAAAATTCACTATTAAATTTATTAGCCCTGAAAGTCCCGCATCAAAAGAGCGGTACCCACTGCCGGGGCCACTACACATTGTTCTTTAGTTAGAAGCTGATCCATACCAGTCCAGGGCATATTAGCTTTTTTGCAGGCTTTAGTTCCTATTATGTCCATTCCCAGGCCGGTGGTAACCACATTTGAGATGTTATTTCTTTCTGCAACTTCCAATAATGCTTCTGAAACTGCTTCCGCCTGTTTGAGGTGGATAAATTCAGCCATGAATTTAATGTTTTTCATGGTTAGAACATCCAAGTCACTGCACATCACCCGAGCCAAGCGGCGCATACAGTCCTCCAGACCAATACCGGCACCATCAGAGGTGTGACAGGTATAATCCTCTTCTAATATATTACCCAGAACAAGATGAACATCAGCACTGGTAGCAAATAACTCAGAGGCCACCCGGTACCAGGATCCATCCAAAGGCACCTTATCCACCAGAGCAGCCACATTAGTCCTCAAAATACCGCTGTAGACCAATTCACCGGTGCCCAGTCTTTCCAGATCAGATCTTCCCCGGGCACACTCTACCCCATTTTTAATGGGTATTATGTCGGTGGTGGTGCTTCCCGTGTCAATCATTATACAGTCCGATGATATTTCACCAGCTAATCTAGAGGTGGCCACCCAGTTAGCGGCCGCCACCTGCAGTGGTTTCTCCAGCAATTCTTCATATCCCATCATACCATTAAGACCTACAAAACCTATGGGGAGGTTAAAAGTTTCCTTCACCTTCCCTGCTATATCCAAAACTCCATCTTTCTTTGTCTGGTAAGCATCAACAAGTTCGGCGGTCATACAAACCCCCACCGCATCAATATCATCATTTTCCCCTAAAAGTTCGATTAATACGGTGGAAAGGCGTTCTTTCTCCTGCCACATAGGTAGATATTGAAAATCCGTAGTTAAATCCTTTATATTACCCTCATCATCAAACTCCACCACAGCCAGGTCGGTGTTAGCTCCTCCAATATCAAATCCAGCGATCTTCATGATTAATCACATTTTGCCTAGTTAAACCAATATTTACTATTAATAACATCGATAAATTACATGTTAATTGAATATTTACAATTTTATAATATCAATAAATTTACATGTTAAAT
>JAJRAE010000084.1 GCA_028682985.1 Methanobacterium sp. | reverse complement strand
TGCCTTTTGGAACCTGAACTATGTAGAAATCCATAGAACTTCCAAAACTACTACTGGTCATGTTTACTTCTACAGAATTATTTAAGAACTGATTGACATTTGAAGCATTGGTTAACAGGTAGGTGCTGTTTATTAATTGGGCGTTGTAAATTGAGGCGCTATTAATATTAATGGAGTTGCTATTGATTTTGACGGTAGCTGAATTCGCTGCTGCACCTCCAGTATTAACGAATAAGATGTAGTAATCATAGCTCTGACTGTAACGATAACTGGTCTGAAATGTAGGGGCGATATAATTACGGGACTGTCCAGAGTACCTGATCTCTCCCAATAAGGTGGATACAGTTTCCAGTTTTGAACAGAGAACAACCTTATCTACTCTTACAACATCGGGAGCTGATGAATTATAAGTTCCCTGACTGCCCATGGAAGTATTGGTATCCATGGTTTTGATGGTTAAATAGTAAGCATAACTGTCACCAACCAAACTCTGAACATAACTGGGATTATTTAATACAAATTCCAGTTTAGTTGGCGATATGGTACCCTCAATGGGTTTACTTTTGCTTGGATCATATTTTGCCAGTCCTACTATGGATACATTTCCGGTTTTTTCCCATTCAGGGGGTGTTCCGGAAGTTTCAAGCAGTGTATTCATGGCATCAGCTGCCACTCTATCTAATGAGCCTCTGAAGACGGTGTCTTCAAGTTCGTACATGATATTTCCCATATCAGCGGTAACCATTCCTAGAATAATAGTTAAGGGGATGATTGCAATGAGAAGGTCCATAGAAATTAAAAATCCCCTTGAATCATTATCCAAAAAACCCATATCTAATCACCAGGGTGATCTTTTTTAAATTTTTTATTTATTTGAGTTTTAATCATACTTATTTTCCAAGACAAATCCTTCTATTTAGCATTAGCTTAAATAATATTACTTATATTGTTTTTATATTAATATATATAGGTTATGAGGCAGTATTAATAATTAACAGAAATTTTTTAATACTAATTAGATGTTCTCCCAAAAAGAATATAGACTAGTAAGTACAAAGGAAAAAATGATAAAATGGAGCAAAGAGGACAAATATCAGTGGAATTTGTTCTACTAGCAGCAATAGTGTTAGTGGTGGTACTTGCCTTTGGAACAGCAATAGCTAACGAAAACGAACTGAATTCAGTAGCAGCTGCTGTTAAAGTAGGTGCTGAAAATGGAACTACCCAGTTGTCTGTTATAAATGCCACTATGCAACCAGTAAGGGTAACCAGTGTCAACATGACCGGCACTGGAAATGTGACTATCCAGGTAAAATTCTCCAGTTCAGTTACCTCCAAGCAGGGAAGTATACTGCAGAGTATCAATCAATCCTTAACTTCCAGTGGTTATGAAACAAATTACGCTGGTGGTAACACTTTAACTCTACAAACCAGTCGCCATAACTACGCCATAACCCTGGTTTCATAGGGGAATTATACTAATTTTTCAATTTAAAATTAAGAAAATTTTGATAAAGGGGTTTAAACCATGAAAGATTTATTAAAGAGACTCTCCAACGCTCCGGGAATATCCGGATTTGAAAATGAAGTTCGAGAATTAATGATTGCAGAATTAGAAGGCCATGCGGATGAAATAAACGTAGATCCGTTAGGAAATGTGATAGCCATTAAAAAAGGGAATCCCAGCTCAAAGAAAATTATGTTAGCTGCCCATATGGATGAGATAGGCCTTATGGTTAGATATATAGATAAGAAAGGCTTCATTAAATTCTCCACAATTGGTGGAATCAACGACCAGATGCTTTTAAACCAAACAGTCAATATACAGTCCGATAAAGGTGAAGTGGTTGGTGTAATAGGCTCTAAACCGCCGCATAAGATGAAGGAATCTGAGAGA
The DNA here is from genome assembly GCA_028682985.1 of Methanobacterium sp. GTDB lineage: Archaea > Methanobacteriota > Methanobacteria > Methanobacteriales > Methanobacteriaceae > Methanobacterium_A. The sequence continues at coordinate 1,251 of JAJRAE010000084.1, read as the reverse complement.
AAACAGATAATCAAATACGATAACATGTTCATCGATATCGGAGCCAAGAACAGGGAAGAAGCAGAAGAACTGGTTAGCGTTGGTGATCCTATTATAATTTGCCAGGAATTTGAAGAACTCAGAAATGGACTGGTGAAAGGTAAAGCGCTGGACAACCGGGTGGGTTGCGCCATACTCATCGAAGTTATGAAAAGAGCGGAAACCAACGCCACCATATACGGTGTGGGAACTGTGCAGGAAGAAGTAGGCCTTAAAGGGGCAAGAACTTCTGCATTCTCCATAAACCCGGATATGGCACTGGCCCTGGACGTGACTATCTCTGGCGACCATCCCGGAATAAAAGAAGAAGACGCTCCATCCCGGGCAGGGAAAGGACCAGCCATAATACTTACCGATGCCAGTGGAAGAGGACTGATAACCCACCCCCACATAAAGAAGCTTTTAATTTCAACTGCAGAAGAAGAACAGATACCCTACCAACTGGAAGTCAGTGATGGGGGGACCACAGATGCATCATCAATACACCTTACCAGGGCCGGAATACCAACTGGTGTTATATCACCACCATCTCGATACATACACACCCCAGTAAGTGTGGTCTGCATTGAAGATGTGGTAAATGCTGTGGAATTGATACTGGCAGTTCTAAAAAAGTTTTAAAATAGTAAATATTTTTTTTATTACTTCCTTTTTAATAATTTTTCGAAAATTCAAAAATATAGATTTTTATTAAGTTTGAGATTTATTTCTTATTAAGAAGTAAATCCTTTTTTTCTTTATTAAAGGTAATAAAATAGAGTTTATTTAACATTAACACCCGTGTTGATCTCAATTCCTTTATTGTTGATTTCATAAGTTAAAAACTGAGTCGGTGTTTTGGTGCTCCTCATTTTTACCACATCCATCACCCGTTCCCGACGGCCGGTATAGGGGTTTTCTCTTTTCATGAGTTTTATAGCTCCGTAAACTGAGTATAAGGCTATTTCATTGAATTCATCAGAGGTGGCGCTGTCTAGGATGATAAGGGCGGTTATGTTACGTTTCTTCAGTTCATAAACCAGCAAGTCCAGACGGGAGCGGAAGTCATAGGGTGTTAATTTGGCGGTGTAACTGCCGATATTATCTATCACCGCGGCCTGAGTGTCGTCTGGAAGGGTTTCCAATAGTTTGGCAAAGTTTCCCTTCATTGAATCTATTTCAATCTTCACCTCGGCTTCGGTTACTTCAGCCCGTATCTTTGCGAGTTCAATA
>JAJRAE010000187.1 GCA_028682985.1 Methanobacterium sp. | reverse complement strand
TGTATTAGGGAATATGGCCTGATAAAACAGGATAATAATGATCATTAGTTAAAAAAAGGTTAGATAAGGGTTAAATTGGTTAAATAAGTAATCAGGAGAAAATATTCCTTAAATTTTATATAAATTTCTTTTTATAGCGCTTTAAATTTAAAAAAAAGTTCAGAGAAGTCCTTTTTTAGAAAATTAAATAGCAAAGTTTATAAGTGATTATCAAGTGATATTCATTTGGTCCAGAGAGATTCTCAAAATAGTCTTTTGAATCTTTGGGACATGGAGGCGGTATAATTAATAGAAAATTATCTTTAGCAGTGATATCGCTGTTAACAATTTCATTATTTATAAATGTAAGCGATGTATCAGCTGCAAACACTACTTTTAATACGTCAGATATTATTAAATCCTCAGAAACCGTAAAAAATTACGTGGAAACCAAACATAACGTTCCCAGCAAAGTAACAGTGGGAAAACAGAATGTAACAACCACCCAGTACCTGTATCTTTTAACCTCAACAGTGGGAAAGATAAATAAAAGCAGTTCAACACCGATAACAGTAAAAAATGTTTCTAAACCAACCAACCCCAGTGAATCAATAACCAGCGGTACATTAACCAAAAATGAATACCTACAACTAGCAACCAAAATAACAACTTTCATAGATAAATACGGCAGAGTACCCAACTATGTAAGCACATCCCTGGGAACTATACGCTATGAAAACCTGGTTTACACTTACTCCAAAGTACTCAACTTCTACAAAACTAACAAACGACTTCCCAACACAGTATCAGTAACCCCCTGGATTAACTCAGAAGGGATCAAAACAAACTCTTCCAATGTACAATCAATTATTGACAGCATAGGAAATAAGGAAGCTCAATATGAAGACATACAAGGACAGTCCAGCCCCACAGTGATGGAACAGGTTGGTTACGGAGATTGTTGGGCCGATAGCGGATGGCTATATAATAAATTATCCGCAGCAGGCATAGCAGTACGAGTGATGGGAACCACGTCCGGAGGCATCTACTACCTGCACCGATGGGTGGAGATAAACATTGGTAACGGATGGACCACCTGGAACTACAACAAATACAACTCACAACACTACGGAGCCCTGGGATCAGGAATTTTCGTGGTTAAAACCTATACGCCTTAAATGGAGATTAATTTGATCTCTATTTAGATTCTATTTTTTTATTTTATAATAAATTTCAAAAAGAAGAGCATATATTAAAAAATGCAGGCCATGCTTTTAAGGGTGGGTATTGATAAAGGATGCGGAGGTACTCTAGCTCCCATATTTGAAGATGGAACTTTCGAATATATACCCATACCAGAAGTAGATCCAAATTCTACTGAATTTAGGACTTATAACAACACTTTAGGAAGAAATGGTAAACCATTATCTAACTATGTGCCTTTGAAAATTAGAGATGCAGTGATGCATTTCGATCCAGAATTTGAGACTTTTACCTACGGAGATCTCAACGCTAAACGGAAATTTCTTTTAAAACTAAATAAAGATGATTTACTGGTTTTTTATGCAGGATTAACCCCCTATGAAAATGATATCTATCCTGACGGCCTCTATATAATAGGATATTTCACCATAGATGAGATAATCAACTTCAATGAATTAGGAGATGTAGAAAAAGATAAATTCTCTGATATATTTTTTAACAACGCCCATATTAAAAGGGAGATGGATTATAAAGATTTAATAATAGTCTCTGGATATGAAGAACAGAGCAAACTATTAAAAAGGCCCGTGCTAATCAGCGAACCAAAATTAAACATTGCAGGCAGACCCTATCATGCTGTCTCTCCAAAAATGGAGGAAGAACTGGGGATTAAAGGCTCCATCCAGAGGAGCATTCCTCCCCGAATAATAAGAGGCAAAGAACATATTTTTAATTTAAAAAAAATACTCCAAGTCAATAATACGCGATTTTAATTGGAATTACTTTGACCTATAATATTTTTTGTAAATCCCTGTTCTTCTAGTGCTTCAATGTACTTATTATAGTCTACACCATAATATGGGGGTTCGTTGGTTGGATCATATGCCAATCCGTCCCATACAACAAATGCGTGCATATAATCACCGCTTTCATGCATAATTCGGACCAGATATGCATTTGTAACTCCGTGTTGTAAAAGGTAGTTATGGAAGTCGCTGCTCTTATTTAGACAGTTGTAATTTACTTCATCGTATGGTATGGATGCTATGCGGTTAAACTCTGCTTTAACTGCAGTGTCGTTTGGTGATAATGGCGGGTTTTGATTCACACTTGATACATTTTGAAATTCTGCTGTCTGATTTTTCTGTATTTATATTTAGCGCTATTAGATCCATTTTTTGTAAGGTACTGTTTACCAGTGGAGTAATTGGCAGTTGGCTATCTGTACCATATATAAAGAACGTACCTGAAATCAGTATTAATATTAATACAATGTTTCGGATGATCATTTTCGGTCACATAATTTTTAAGTTTAAAGATCTTATTTTTCACCCAAATTGAAACATCTTAATACACTTTATTACATTATATAGCATCTTATATTAATAAATTTATTTTACTAAATTTCAAATAAACCTAAATGAATACAAAATTTACCTACCGATCGGTAGCTTTATATATTCGAATTTACCATATTACTACCTACCGGTTGGATGTTTAGGAGACAACAAATTGAATAAAAATAAAGAGAATAACACGATAATTAAATCAAAAAGGGAAAAAGATACTAAAGAAAGAATATTTAAAGCTGCCATAGATTTATTCTCTGAAAAAGGATTCGATGCAGCCTCAATGCGCGAAATAGCTGAAATGGTAGGAATAAAAAAGGCATCTCTCTACAGCCATTATAACAGCAAAGATCAGATACTTGAAAAAATTCTGAAATATCCAATTAAGAGGATGGGAACCGTTGGCCAACAAGATGTCAACACTGAAGAACTAATCGTTTCATTGGGACTTGAAAAGTTCATGGACCTGGCAGGCGATTTAATTTTAAGCTGGATGGAAGATCCATACATGGAAAAGATTTGGAGAATCATTTGCATAGAGCTCTATCATAACCCTCAAATTAAAAAATTTTATTCTGAGTTCATTTCTTTATCTTGTTCATATTGGGAATCAGCCTTTGATCTCATGATTAAGCATAAGCTCATAAAACCAATAGATCCAAGATTACTGGCTTCAGAATATTTATCATTTTATGGGAACTCTTATATGGAATATTTTATCCTCCATTATGATGGTTCATCTGCATCTTATCTAGATGAGTATAAAAATCGAATCGAAAAGCATTCAAAGTTTATTATCAACTCAATAAAACAAAATGAGGAAATAAAATTAGGGGATTGAAAAATGAAAATATTAGCGATAATGGGAAGTCCCAGAAAGAAAGGTAACACCTACAATGTTACCAGAATAGTTGAAGAAAGTATGAAAAAATTTGAAAATATAGAATTTGAATATGTATTTTTAAAAGATCTGGACCTAAAATCATGCCTTGGTTGTGGAGTTTGTTTAGATAAAGGTGAAGAACTTTGCCCCTTAAATGATGATCGATCAATGCTTGAAGACAAAATGCATAATGCAGACGGTGTAATCTTCACCTCACCAACCTATATGTTCAATGTTACAGGCCTTATGAAAAATTTCATAGACAGATTCGCTTATGCCTGTCATCGACCACGTTTTTTTAAAAATGCAATGGTGTTAACCACTTCAGGCGCTGGAATTGGGACAAAAATGATGTTGAAAAGTTTCAAAATGGCTCTTTTATCCTGGGGATTCGACGTTGTAGAAAGTCTTGATATTATCACAAACGGGGATTCCACTTCCAAATTGAGTACTCCCAAGCATAAAGCTAATAAAAAAATCAACTATGCTACTCGAAAGTTATATAAAGCAATCCAGAAAGGAAAACCAAATCCAAGTATTTTAGGCATGTCCATGTTCCAATTTGCCAAAAAAGAAATCAATAAACTAAACCCCGAGTATTATGATTTTGTTTATTATAATAATCAAGGTTGGCTCAAAGACAACACATACTACTACTATGATTCAGAAACAAATTTTGTTAAAAAGACTGTTTCAAAGCTATTTTCTAATTTTATTGGTTTATTATCATTCTAAATGATTTTTCCAGAAATATTTCTTTTCTTTTTAAAATTTTTAATTGAATTTAAGATATTTATTGTTAAAATCTTCCTTTATCCTTTGTAAAACGATTTA
>JAJRAE010000189.1 GCA_028682985.1 Methanobacterium sp. | reverse complement strand
ATTCGAATCCCATTTTATCTAGCTCCATACCAGTATTATTAGCCAGTGTCCAGGTTGCTCCCTCTTCCGGGGTGTCTGTATCATCAATTCCCAGCACTACTTTTTCCATGACCGGTGTGACTACTGCTGCTCTTCCTACCTTGGAGCCACCGCCAACATCATATAATTCTACTCTTTTAACTCCTTGAGCCATTCCCCGGCACATAGCAGCACCTACACCAGCACCAGCAAGACCCGCATGCACCACTCGGACTTCATCGCCCTCTACCTGGACCTCTTCAATACCAGCAGCATTTAAACTTGGTTTAAGGGTCATATCACTTTTACCGGTCTTCAAAAGATAGGTATGTTTATCTCCATCTCTTTTGGACTCCAAAACCAGGTTACTGCTCCTTTTATATTGATAAATCATCCACTGTGAACCACTGACACAGGGATGGTACTCCACCAGTTCCACCTGGTTTCCGTCAACCATGGTAATGACTTTTTTATATGGTGCTATCCAGGGATCCTTGAACTGGTCTTTTAAATCCTGGGGAGTTAAGATTTCCATAAAGTTTCTCCTAAAAAATTTAAACAAAAAAATAATTGAGTATAGTTAAAATTAATAAGTTATTCCAGTCGTTTACACATTTTAACAGCTGCTTCCACAGCCCTTTTAGCGTAATCAACCCTCTGATGGGCTTCCAGTCTGGTCATGCCTGGTCCTGTGATGCCCAAGGACACCGGTTTATCATATTCCAGTGCCAGGTCTGCTATCTTTCGGGATGCGTGTTGTACCACTATCTCATCGTGGGAAGTGGAACCTTCTATCACTGCTCCCAGGGTCACAACGGCATCTATATCATCCTTTAAGAGAAGTTTTTTAATTGCCAGTGGCATGTCAAACACACCAGGTACAGTAATTACTTCTGTTATTTCAGAATCCAGAAATTTTGCATGTTCTTTTGCCAGGTCCAGCATCATCTGTGTAATATCGAAATTAAATTCCGCCACAACAGCTCCAATTTTAACCATATTAGATCCTCCAATTTTATTAAAAACACCTAATTTTTCATTAATATTATATATAAGCGATAATTGCTGCAACTGAACTGAATACCATTAAAAGTATTATAAATATAGCAATCCATTGTGCTCTGTCCATATTACAATCCCCTTTAATTCCCTAGAAATCTAGAAATTTCATCTAAAGTATCTATCAAAGTTTTAATTTCCTCTTCAGTGTTATAGTAGTGGATGGAAGCTCGGACAGTTCCGCCAAATTCAAAGGCACCAATCTGTCTTATGGCCGGTATAGCGCAGTGCATACCGCTGCGTACGCATATGGTTTTCTGTTCATCCAGTATTTTGGCCACATCGTGGCAGTTCACTCCATTAATATTGAAGCCCACCATATCATAAATATGTTCTGGATGACCATAGACAATGCTGTTTTCAATTTCACTGATCCCATCATACATGATTTTAGTAAGTTTTCTCCCATGTTTCTCGATTTTCCCCATTCCAATTCTGTTTATATAATCAACAGCAGCCCCTAACCCTATTATTCCTGATATATTTTGTGTTCCTCCTTCAAAACGTGCTGGAACATCAGCCAATTTAAAATGGTCTTCTGTTACATCAGAAACGGTTCCACCGCCCAGATTAACCGGACTCAGTGCATCAGCAATTTCTTTTTTACAATACAAGAACCCTGTTCCCACTGGTCCTAAAAGTCCTTTATGTCCAGGGAAGGCTATAAAATCGGCGTTAATTTTATTAACATCAATGGACATGTGACCCACTGACTGGGCAGCGTCAACCATATATAATATATTATTTTCCCTGGTTAATTCACCAATTTCTTCAACCGGCTGAATAGAACCAATTGAATTGCTCACGTGTGTGATGGTAATTAGTTTGGTATTTTTATCTATAACATCCTCAATATCTGATACATCCAAAACCCCATCGGATCCAGATTTAATTATTTTAGTTTTAACACCCCTATTATGGAGATTTAACCATGGTACAAAGTTAGAGTGGTGTTCAATATTGGGCACTACTACTGATTGTCCTTTATTAAACTTTAACCCATTTGCCACTAGATTTACTGCCTCAGTGGTATTCTTGGTGAAAATTATCTCTTGAGCATCACAGTTGATTAATTTTGCAATCTTTTCTCTGGCCTTTTCCATTTCAGAAGTGGCTTTAACAGCAGTCCGATAGGCCCCTCGACCAGTGTTGGAATTAAAATGTTGATAATATTCACACATAGCATCCACTACAGGTTGGGGTGTGGGGGTAGTGCTGGCCGCGTCTAAATAGATTACTTCATCCAAAAAGGGAATATCTGCCCTTACATCAGTTACTTCCATATGTATTAACCTCATATTCTACAAAAATTAAGGTAGTCATTTATATAATATATTATTTCTATAAAAAAATTTTTATTAAAAAAAATGTAAGACCATGATGGTCTGATTATTTTTAGATATTATTCTATTTTAATGAAATAATTATGCTAGTATTTGAATCAGTTTTTCTTTTACTTCCCGGGCCATCTCCATGGTGGAGGCTTTTCCGCCCATATCAGGTGTTACTTTTTTGCCTTCACTTAGAACTTCCACCAGAGCTTGCTCCACCTGGCGGGCTGCTTCATTTTCCTCCAGATAATTAAGCATCAAAACAGCAGATAATATCATAGCCGATGGATTAGCGGTTCCTTTACCGGCGTGACGGGGTGCTGATCCATGTACTGGTTCAAATAAACCCTGATTTTCACCTATATTGGCAGATGGTATCAAACCCAATCCCCCAACAAGTCCTGCACCTTCATCTGAAAGTATGTCGCCGAACAGGTTGGTGGTGACTATTACATCGAACATCTCTGGTTTAGTAATAAAGAACATGGCAGTAGCATCCACGTATCTGTCGTCCAGCTCCATATCAGGATAGTCCTGAGCTATCTGGTAGAATGTTTCCTTAAATATTCCATCAGTTTTTTTAAGGACATTTGCTTTGTGGACTGCCGTAACTTTTCCTCTTCCTGTCTTTTTTGCATAATCGAAGGCGAATTTACAAATTCTCTCAGAAGCCTTTCTGGTAATCACTCGGAGGGCGGTGGCACCTTCCTCTGTATACTCTTCTCTGCCTATGTACAGTCCCTCCGTGTTTTCACGAACAATTACAAAGTCCAGGTTATCAAATAGTGAATTAGCTCCTGGATATGATTTGACCGGTCTTAAATTAACATAAAGATCCAGTTCCTGCCTCATTTTCACAATTACATCAGCGGCTGTTTCTCCGGCCGCTCCAAATAGACAAGCCTGTGATTCTTTAACAATATCTATAGTCTCCTGGGGCAGTGCTATCCCAGTTTTCTCTGCATATTCATCACCCGCTTCTGCAAATTGATAATTGAAATCAATATCTAAAGCCTCTAAAACGTGTAATGTGGCTTCCATTACTTCTTTTCCAATACCATCTCCTGGTATTACAGCTATTTTGTACATAAAATGCTCCTCATCTTTCCATTTGTAACTTTTAATTTTTATTTTTATTGATGTTATTTTTCTGCGATTAACTTTTCTTTTAGATAAGGGATTAATCCGCCTTTATTCAGTATTTCAACCATGAATGGGGGCAATCCTTCAATTTGGAAATCTTCATCTGTAGTAAGGTTCCTTAAAATACCATTTTTCATGTCAATTTCTAGTTCATCACCTTGTGAAACATGTTTTGATATTCCTTTAACTTCAATTAGGGGAAGACCAATGTTGATGGCATTCCTATAGAATATTCTTGCAAATGATTCTGCAACTACTGCAGAAATACCAGCACCTTTAATGGCTATTGGAGCATGTTCTCTTGATGAACCACAGCCAAAATTTCTTCCACCTACCATAATATCTCCAGGTTTAACTTTTTTTGCAAATTCAGGGTCACATCCTTCCATTGCGCATGCTGCAAGATCCTTTTCATCTGTAAGTACCAGATATCTTCCGGGAATTATAATATCAGTGTCTATATCATCCCCAAATTTCCAAACTTTTCCTTTAACTATATCTTTCATTTTTTACACCGATTTTTGATCATTTACGTGGATCTGTAATACTTCCTTTAATTGCTGAGGATGCAGCTACTGCTGCGCTGCTTAGATATACTTCTGCATCAGGGCTTCCCTGTCTTCCCTTGAAATTACGGTTAGATGTGGATAGACTTACCTCTCCCGGACCTATCAGACCTATGTGACCTCCTAAGCAGGGTCCACAGCAGGGGTTGCATACTAATGCTCCGCTTTCTGCAAAGATTCTGAGGAGTCCTTCATCCATGGCCTGTATATATATTTCCCTGGAGGCCGGTATAACAAGCATTCTCACTTTATCTGACACCTGTTGGCCTTTCATTATTGCTGCGGCTGTTCTCAGATCTTCCAGTCTTCCGTTGGTACAGGATCCCAGAAATACCTGATCTATGGGGGTTCCTTCTACTTTGGATATTGATTTAACGTTATCTACATTATGGGGGCAGGCTATCTGCGGCTCTAAATCGGCCACGTCGATGTGCATGGTTTCCATTGATGCAGCCTGGGGATCTGTTTTCATTATCTCGTATTTTTTGGTGGTGCGATTTTTCAAGTAGTTTACGGTTTTCTCATCTGGCTCCACCAGACCTGTTTTTCCACCCATCTCAATAGCCATGTTGCAAAGCACCATTCTCTCTGAAATCGGCATTGTTTTAGTGGTTTCCCCTGCAAATTCACAGGCTTTGTAAGTGGCTCCATCTGCACCTATTTTTCCTATTATGTTTAGCACCACGTCTTTAGCATAGACATGATCTTTTAATGTGCCTTCTATTTCGAATTTAATAGTTTCCGGGATTTTAAACCATAACTGACCGGTGGCAAATACCATAGCCATATCAGTAGAGCCTATTCCAGTTGAAAATGCCCCCAGAGCTCCATGAGTACATGTGTGAGAGTCCGTACCTACTACTACCTCTCCCGGGACTATATGTCCTTTTTCTGGTAATATTTGATGACAAACTCCTTCTTTCACATCGTAGAAGTTGGTTATATTTTGTTCTTTCACGAATTCTCTAAGCATTATATGGTTTTGTGCGGCGTCCAGTGAATCAGCAGGCACCTGATGGTCAAAAAGGACCACTATTTTTTCGGGATCCCACACTTTTTCTGTTCCTATTTTTTTGAATGATTCTACAGATAATGGTCCGGTTAAATCATGGGTCATAGCCACGTCAATATCTGCCATTACTATTTCTCCGGCTTTAGCTTCTTTTCTTCCTGATGCTTTTGCCATTATTTTTTCTGCCATGGTCATGGGCATTTTAATTTCCTCCATTCCTTTTTTCACGGTTTTTATTCAATTTATTCTAAATTTTGGATATTTTATTTATGATTTTGATGAAGTTATCTACTTCCTCTGGATTTAAAATGTCTAATATCTTCTTAATTGTGTCTTTATGGACCTGCATATGTTTTATTATTATATCTTCACCTTTAGGTGTTAGTTCTAGATAATAAAATCGTTTATCATTCTCGGATTGTTTTTTGATAACAATATTCAAATCTATTAATTGGTTAATGGCTACAGAAACCGTTGATTTATTCACGTCTAGAATTTTAGATAATTCTGATATACTTATGCCCTTTTTTTTATCGATTAATTCTATATAATAGAGCTGTCTTAGAGTATATTCTTTTAAATCACCGGTTAATAATTGTTTTTGGAATTTTCTGATTAGCTCGCTGAGTTTATCCATTGATTCAACCAGTTCCAGTTCTCTATGTAATGTCATTTCTTCACCCCATTAAGTAAATAGTTTTATCTAACTAACTATTATAAATAGTTTACCTAGATTGTATTCTTGCATTTTCAAAAGAGGAATTAATATTTTATTACTTCTCAAATGCTCGGGAAACTACTTTTTAAAAGGTCTATTTGATAATTAAGTGTGAATTCATTAATTAATTGAGAATAAATTTATTGATTAATAATATTTGGGTTAATATCCCCTAAAATTACACATCAAATTATTCCAATTTCAATAGTAATAACAATACTTATATATAGTATTACTTTACTATTTACTAACAAGGATATTTAATAGATATCGAATGAAAAATATTTGATGAGGGACCTTAAATGACGGAAATAAATCAAGAGATAAAGAATGAATATGAGAAAATAAAGGATAAAATCTCATATGATGAATTTATAAAGGAAATGAAAACCCGAATGCAAGATTACGAAGAAGTAAGTTTCATGGGAGAACTGGATGTTGCCCGAGTGATTGTGGGAGAATATGTGGACGAAGAGAACAAACCTCTATCTGAGAACTCTCCTGTGTTAAAGATTGCCGATTCAAAAACAGGTAATCACAACATAAGCTTGATTGGCAGGGTAAAAAGAATATCCAACGTTAAAAAATTCGTTAATCGAAAAGGAAGGGAAGGAAAATTAGCTAATTTATTAATAGCTGATGATACTGGGGAAATCCGGGTGGTAATGTGGACAGAAAACATCAAACTCCTAAAGAAATTTCAGGAAGGCGACGCTATTAAGATAACCGGTGTTGAAATAAAACAAGGCTTTAGAGCAGATGAAGCTCATCTAAACATGAATTCCAGTATAGAAAAACTTTCTGAAGATGAATATCCCAGTTTACCCCCATATGAAGAAAAGATAACCGATATAAAGGATGTTAAAGAAGATATGGAGGTAAATATAATAGCCAGAGTCATCAGAATCCCCCGGGTTAGAACCTTTGACCGAAATGGTAAAGAAGGTAAATTTGTACCTCTGGAAATCCAGGATAAATCTGGGAAAACCACTCTCACCTTGTGGAATAAAGATACCGAAATCTTAGGTACTTTAGATATTCAGGAAGGAGATTCCATTAAAGTTCTAGGTGCTCAAAGTCGGATGAGAAATGGTGAGATATCTCTATCACATTTCTGGTTAGGAAGAATAATAAAAGGTGATTATGATGTACCGGAATACACGGAAACCGTACTGAAAATTGGAGATGCTCATGAAATGAGGGATGTCACTGTTTTTGGAATGGTGAGTAAAATCTATGACACCATAACCTTCGTGAGAGATGATGCCAGCACTGGCCAAGTGCGTTCCCTGGAAATAGAAGATAACACCGGGAAAATAAGGGTAACTCTTTGGAATGACGATGCTAAAATCGAAATGAAAAAAGGAGATATCATCAAAATAACCGGAGGTAACATAGAATTTGACGAATTTTCTGGTACCGATTATCGAATAAACACCAACTGGAATACCATTATAACGGTAAACCCTCCACTGGAAAAAGAAACAAAAGAAATGCTTCAAGAATGTGGTAAATATCTTAAACCTGTTAAAATAGGTGATCTCAACACAATAGAAGATGAAGGAGAAGAAGTTGATATTATTGGTAGGGTTATAAATCTTTTAGATCCAAACCAATTCCAGAGAGATGACGGAAGTACAGGCGTAGTTCGCTCGGCGGAAATTGCTGATGACAGTGGCGTGGTAAGAACATCATTTTGGGATGAAAAAGCAGAAAGTTCACTGAATATGGGGGATGCCATTAAAATTGAGAACGCCCGGACACGTATGGGAACCTACGATACAGAACTCAGTGTAGGTAAGACCTCCCGATTAATCAAACCAACAGAGGATGAGTTAAAGAACCTTCCCTCTCTCAGTGAAATAGAAAAATCCATCTACCAGAATAAAAATATTGAAGAGCTCAAAGAAGGCGACCGAGACGTAAGATTAATCAGCAGAATACTGGCAGTAGAAGAGCCCAATGAATTTGTAAGAAGCGATGGAACGCCCGGAGTGGTTCGTTCTGTTGAAATGGGAGACCATACTGGGGTTGTTCGAGCTTCCCTATGGGATGATAAAGCCAGCACACCATTAAATGAAGGAGATGTTATTAAAATTGAAAATCCCCGGGTAATTTTTAGAAATGACCATGTTGAATTAAGTTTAAGTAGAAATACTCCATTAACAAAAGCAAATGAAGAAGAAGCTAGCAAAGTTCCCAGTATAAATGATATTCAGGAGAAAAGATATCCTGAAAAGAAAATCGATGAAATAGAAGAAAATGATAGAAATATTAAGGTTACTGGCAAAGTAATTGAGGCCTATGGAAATAAAGTCCTCTATGAAATGTGTCCCAACTGTAATAAAAGGGTTAATCTTACTGAAAATGGTTATATCTGCGAAATCTGTGGTGAAGAAATAGAACAACCCAATTATCTCATGATAATACCTCTGGTAATGGAAGATGAAACAGGCACCATGCGGACTACTTTCTTCAGAAAATCCGCTGAGGAACTGATTGAAATGACCACACCAGAAGTTGAAGATATAATCAAAAAGACAGGTGATGAAGGTTCCTTGGAAGATAAAATAAGCGACCTAATAGAGATGGAGATAACCATTATTGCCAATGCCAGCTTTGATGAATATAATGAAGAAATAAGATTAAACGCCCGTAAATTACTGGAGAAGAAGATCTAATACACTATATAATTAAAATAGATTACTTAAATAAATTTTAAGGAGAGTTAAAATGGTTGAACTGGAAGAATTACCAAGTGTTGGAGAAAAAACCGCTCAAAAACTTCGAGATGCCGGTTTTGCAGATATGATGAGACTGGCCACAGCCACCGCTAAAGAATTAAGTGTAAAAGCAGATATAGGTGAAGGTGTAGCGGAAAAAGTAATTGAAGCAGCACGTAAAGCAGAGCAAATTGATTTTGAAACTGCATTGGACGTAATGGAACGCAGAAAAGATGTGGGCCGTATAACCACTGGAAGCCCTGCTGTGGATGAATTGATAGGTGGAGGAATAGAAACCCAATCCATAACTGAAGTATTCGGTGAATTTGGATCTGGTAAAAGCCAGATATCACATGAACTAGCAGTGACTGTTCAATTACCCCCTGACAAGGGAGGTTTAAGTGGAGAATGTGTATTTATTGATACTGAAAACACTTTCCGACCAGAAAGAATTGAACAGATCACTGATGGATTTGGTCTGGATGTGGAAGAAGTTCTAACTAAGATCCATATAGCACGGGCTTTTAACTCTGCTCATCAGATGCTCATGGCGGACAAAGTAAACGAACTCATTCAGACCGGCACCAACATCCGTTTGGTTATAGTGGACTCTTTAACTGCTCATTTCAGAGCTGAATATGTGGGAAGAGAATCCCTAGCCACTAGACAGCAGAAACTGAACCAGCATCTACACACCCTACAAAATATTGCAAATACCTACAATGTAGCAGTATTCGTAACCAATCAGGTACAGGCCCGTCCTGATGCCTTTTTCGGCAGTCCCACTAAGGCAATTGGGGGTCATGTATTGGGACATGCGGCAACTTACCGTATATGGCTTAAAAAAGGATTAGCTGGTAAAAGGATAGCCAGACTAATGGACAGTCCACATTTACCAGAAGGAGAAGCTGTATTTAAAATAGTGACAGAAGGTATAGTGGATTAAACAGTTAACAAATAAAAATCCCACTTTTTTATTTTTATTATATCAGAAGTCTTAAATATCAATCAATCGAATTTTTATTATTCATTTTGTAAAAATAAATCGTATGACAACTTATCATTTGAACAATTTTTCTGATATATATACTTTGTATAAAAAAATAAATAGAAAACTTTATTTATACTGGTGATACACCGTACACCATTAAATACTATCTAGATTCGATGATTATTATATTCGAAAATTAGGTGATCTAATGGCAGAAGAAGAAAAGAAACAAGAAACAATCGAAGAACCAAAAATAGGAGTCTACGTATGTCATTGTGGTATCAACATTGGTGGAGTAATTGATGTTCCAGCATTAGAAGAATATGCGGCAACACTACCAAATGTTGTAATATCTGAAGAGTACAAGTACTTCTGTTCCGACCCTGGACAGGAAATGATCCAGAAAGATGTCAAAGAAAAAGGTATAAATCGAGTAGTGGTAGCAGCATGTTCACCCCGACTTCACGAACCCACATTCAGAAGATGTGTTAAAGAAGCAGGGCTTAATCCCTACCTGTTTGAATTTGCAAACATCAGGGAACACGATTCATGGGTTCACATGAACGAACCAGAAGCCGCTACAGAAAAAGCAAAAGATCTTATAAGAATGGCAGTAGCCAAAGCACGATTATTAGAACCACTGATAGCCGAAACCGTAGCTGTTAAAGACACCGCAATGGTGATTGGTGGAGGAGTTGCAGGAATCCAGTCAGCACTGGACCTGGCTGATATGGGCTTTAAAACCTACCTGGTGGAGAGAAACCCCACTATAGGAGGAAGAATGTCCCAGCTGGATAAAACATTCCCTACCCTGGACTGTTCCATGTGTATTCTCGCTCCAAAAATGGTGGACGCTGGAAAACACGACAATATTGAATTATTATCCTATTCCGAAGTAAAAGAAGTGGACGGTTACATTGGTAACTTCAAAGTTAAAGTGGTTAAAAAACCAAGATATGTGGATGAAGATATCTGTACTGGATGTGGTAGCTGCTCAGAAGTATGCCCAATAGAAATACCCAACTACTTTGATGAAGGAATGGGTATGGTTAAAGCAACTTACATAGCATTCCCACAGGCAGTTCCACTGGTAGCAACCATAGACAAGGATTACTGTATTGAATGTAAACTCTGTGACCAGGTATGTGGAAATGGAGCTATATGTCACGACCAGGAACCTGAAGAAATAGATTTAGATATAGGTACCATAATTGTAGCCACTGGATACGATCCATACGACCCCACTGAGAAGAAAGAATGGGCTTACGAATCATCCGAAAACGTGATAACTGGTATGGAACTGGAAAGATTAATCAATGCATCCGGACCAACCCAGGGACATGTATTAAAACCATCCGATGGAGAACACCCCAAAAGCGTGGCTTTCATCCAGTGTGTTGGTTCCAGAGACGAACAGATCAACAAACCATACTGTTCCAGAGTATGCTGCATGTACGCAATGAAAAACGCCCAGCTCATTAAAGACCACGAACCAGATACCGAAGTTACCATCTACTACATGGATATAAGGGCGTTCGGTAAAGGATTCGAAGAGTTCTATAAACGATCTCAGGAAAAATACGGCATCAAATTCATCAGAGGACGACCCGCTACTGTACTGGAAAACCCAGACGAGACCCTTACAATCCGGGCAGAAGATACCATGCTCGGTAAAGTAACCGAATACAACTACGACATGGTAGTACTATCCGTAGGTCTGGAACCACCAGAAGGAATTGAAGATCTAAGACAGACCATTGGTCTCTCTAAGAGTGCAGACGGATTCCTTATGGAAGCTCACCCCAAACTCAGGCCTGTTGACACACTGACTGATGGTGTTTACCTGGCAGGAGTATCCCAGGGACCAAAAGATATACCTGACGCAGTAGCACAGGCATCTGGTGCAGCAGCAAGAGCAGCTATACCAATGGTTAAAGGTGAAGTGGAAATCGAACCAATCATAGCCAATGTAGACTTGGATGTGTGCGGTGGATGTGAAGTATGTCTGGAACTCTGCCCATTCGGTGCTATTGAAAGGGAAGATGAACAGGCTCATGTGAACATTGCACTGTGTAAAGGATGCGGAACCTGTGTAGCCGCCTGCCCATCCGGAGCAATGGACCAGCAGCACTTCAAAACCGCCCAGATCATGGCCCAGATCGAAGCTGCCATGGGTGGAACCGGTCAGGCAAAATAAATTTAAGGGAAAAAACTATAATCCCTTAAACTTTTCTATTTTTTCTTTTAATAATTCATTTTTGTTCTTTTAATTAATTCAATATCGATAAACTGATTAATTTTGAATTTAAATTATTAAATCAATTAAAAATGCCAAATATTATCTAAGGAATAATTAAATAAATACTAGCTTATTTTCAATTTTCCGAAATAGTTTATAAATTATGAAAAATAACTTCATTAGTAAATAATTCTTATGCCTAAAAAATAAAAAGTGAAAATTATTTATTATTACTTTCAATTTGATCCGGAGGAATTTTAATGTCTGTGAATGAAGAATATGCCCTTGCTATCGAAAATTTAACCAAGGAACACCATGAATGGATGAAAAACAGTATAAATCTAATAGCCAGTGAAAATATCACCAGTGCCAGTGTAAGAGAGGCTTTAGCCACAGATTTATCCCACCGATATGCTGAGGGAAAATCTGGTGAAAGGTTATATGAAGGCTGCTGCTACATCGACCAGATAGAAAATCTGGCCATTAAATTGTCTAAAAAACTCTTCAGAGCAGAACATGCCAATGTACAACCCATTTCTGGTGTGGTGGCTAATCTTGCTTCATTTTTCGCCCTTTCAAAATATAATGACACCATGATGGCCCTGGATGTGCCTATGGGCGGCCATATTAGTCATGCTAATGTAAGTGCTGCCGGAATAAGGGGTTTAAAAACAATCCCCCAACCTTTCAATGAAAAAACAATGAATATCGATGCTGATCAGGTGAAAAAGGACATACTGGAGAAAAAACCAAAAATCGTCCTTTTTGGAGGTAGTTTATTCTTATTCCCACATCCTGTGGATGAAGCTCGTGAAGCAGCCCATGATGTTGGTGCTAAAATTATGTATGACGGAGCTCATGTACTGGGACTTATAGCCGGAGGACGCTTTCAGGATCCATTGAAGGAAGGGGCCGATTTATTGGTGGGAAGCACTCATAAAACGTTCCCCGGACCGCAAGGCGGGATAATACTCTGCAGGGAAGATATAGCAGATGATATTGATGAAGCAGTATTTCCCGGTGTAGTAAGTAACCATCACCTCCACCATTTAGGTGCTCTGGGTATTGCCTCAGCTGAGATGCTGGAATTCGGTGCTGAGTATGCTGATCAGATAATAAAGAATGCCCAGGCATTAGCTTTAAATCTGCATGAACTGGGATTCAACGTGCTTTGTGAGGATCAGGGATTCACTGAATCTCACCAGGTAGTTTTTGATGTTTCAAACATGGGAAGAGCCTCTGAATTTGCTAAAACCCTGGAGGCAAATAATATAATACTCAACAAAAACCTTCTTCCCTGGGACAATGTAAACCGCTCTGATGATCCATCCGGTATAAGAGTGGGAACACAGGAGATCACCCGCCGTGGACTGAAAGAATCCCATATGGGTGAAGTAGCGGAATACATAAAAAAGGTGGTTATGGATGGAAAATATGTTAAAGACGAGGTTACTGAATTCATTAATCAATACACCACCGTTCATTACGCTTTCAAGGAAACTCCTGGATATGATTATATAGAATTCTGATATAATTTTTTTTTTGATAGTGATTCGATGGAAAAAGCTATGAATCAGGGTTTCACTGGTTTATCACTTATTCTTCCTTAGTTGATTCTTTCATCTTTATTGGGGAAATGTTGATGTTCAAAAATTATTTAATAAATCCATGTCATAAGATTTAATCACTGAAACAAATTTTGAGAGGTTTATATGAAAATCGCTTGGGGAATAACCGGTGCGGGTCATCTACTTGAGAGTAGTGTAGATACCATTAATATTTTAAAGAAAGAAGGCCATGATATATCTATATTTCTATCCGGAGCTGGTGAGGAAGTTTTGAAGATGTACGGACTGTATAATCAGATTAAAAACATTACCAGTAACGAATATTATAATGAACTGATTTTGGAAAAGGACCAAGAACGGAGTTTTCCCATGACTGGTCGGTTCTCCCTGGGTAAGTATGATTTGTTGGTTATTTCTCCCACTACCTCAAACACCATTGGAAAAATTGTTAACGGAATTGCAGACACCCTGGTAACCAATGCAGTGGCCCAGGCAGGTAAAGGACAGGTAAAAACCCTTATTGTCCCGGTGGACCTTGAATCAGGTGAACTGGAAACTGTTCTACCTTCCAAGCTTGAGCTGGATCTCTGTCAAAAATGTGAAGAATGCGATGCCGCTGAAGCATGCCCCAACCAGGCCATCACCCCTGGAGTTGAGATAAATCTGTTAAAATGCAAAGGATGCGGAGCATGCCAAATGGCCTGCCCCTTTGAAGCAGTAACAGGGGGTAAAAAGATCACCATCCACATGAGGGAAATAGATATCAAAAATACAGAGAAACTCTTTAAATTCCCCGGAGTGGAGGTATTATCCAGCCCTTCAAAAGTAATGGAATTCACAGCAAAGAATGAATAACTTCGCTTTGGAAAATTCAAAATTTTTTTTTATTTTCCGAAATTAAACTGGTGAGTAATATGAAAGCGACAAAAGAAATTGTTGATTCAGTGCATACTATTTTGAAGATATATAAAAGAGCTTATTTTGAAAAAGATTTGGATGGTATTGTTAACTTATTTGTCCAGGACCCCGATCTGGTGGCAATTGGTGCAGGAAGAGATGAATGGGTAAAAGGACCTGAAGAACTTAAAAATGGATTCAAACGTGATTTGGCTCAGGCAGATGAGATAAATATGGATTTTGAGGATGTTAATGTTTCTGCTTCTGGTAACGTAGCCTGGACTTCCGCCCGGATGGCTATGCATATCCTGATTAAAGGGGAAAAAATAGCAATGTTCGGACGTTTAAGTCTGGTACTTGAAGAAAAAGAGGATAACTGGTTGATTAGTCATCTGCATTTCTCAATTCCTGATGAACAGGAAGAAGGCCAATCTTATCCTGTATAAAATCAATAGGCCCTTATAAGTGCTCGGAAATATCCATTTATTTGATTAACCTTCCAAGAGATCCACCAAGTAAGCGGTCATCTCCAGCTCTTCACGAGCCTGGAAATCTGCGGGATTCCTCTTTGATTCATCACTTTGAAATGGATAAAACTCATCATCAAAGTACACAGTTAAAAAAAGATCATCACATTTAACCATCACTGGATCTTCCAATCGCTCTTTCAACTTCTCAAGAGTATCTTTATCTAGATCCGAGACCTGATAAGTAACATAATAACTTTCATATTCATCTGAATAACCGTGCTCTCGAATCTTTACCTTCAGTCTCATAAAAGATCCATCCACCTATTTATGCATGATCACAGGTGAAGTCCAGTTCATCCCCTATCTGTGTTTTTGAAGAATTCAATGTGCCTTCCGGTAACTCTACTACAAATCTGGCTGGTTTCTTGGGATTATAAACCTGCCAGGGTTTTAAATTTACCAGATCCACCACTTTTTTTTCTTTATCTAGGAAAAGTACATCCAGGGACATTCTCATAAAAAACATGTGAATACCTGATCCCCTCCTACCTCTTCCCTGGGGGATCTTTAAAACCAGACCATTCTCTATACTCCCCTTGAACATAAGCCCCATGAAGCGGGACAGGAAACTGTTGGCAAGATCAGCATACGCCAGTCTGGTTCCTTTGCTGCGATTTATAATTAAAAATCCTTTTAGATAATCATCCATTTAAATAGACACCTAAAGCATAATTTTCAAATCTTAATTTTATTATATTCTTGGAGACACTTATAATTTAAAGAAATTCTCCACTCTTATTCTCATTTTAATAGAACTTCAATTGAATATTTATAAATACAATTATTTTTATATCATAAATTTTAAAGGGCATGTTATAATGGATATAACATCAATAGATGGATTCTTGAAAATTTACTGTAAAGAATTGCACTGAAATAGAATTATTTTATTTTTTCTATTGAGTGGAGGTTAAGGTTATGAGGAATATCATTGTAGAAGAGCTTATACAAAAGCCAATCGAAAAACAGGACATTGAAATAGTAGAAAGAAAGGGAATAGGACATCCAGATAGTATAAGCGATGGAATAGCTGAATCAGTCAGCCGGGCATTAAGTAAAACCTACATCGAAAAGTTTGGAGGGATACTACACCACAACACCGATGAAGTGCAGATCACCGCCGGAGAATCAGACCCCCATTTCTGCGGAGGCGACATAATCAAGCCCATGGACATTCTTCTTACTGGTAGAGGAATTGCCGAGATAGACGGCACTAAAATAGGACTTGATAGAATAGCCATCACTGCTGCCAAGGAATACTTAAAGGAGCACATCATCAATCTGGAAGTGGAAACCTGCACCGTGGTGGAATGTAAGATCGGTCATGGATCAGGAGATCTGGTGCATGTGTTCGGACGTGAAGATGCTGTGCCATCCTCAAACGACACCTCCTTTGGTGTGGGATACGCACCCTTCTCAGAGACCGAGAACATAGTAATGGAAACAGAGCTGATGCTTAACTCTGCGGAATTTAAAAAGAAATATCCAGAGATTGGGGAGGACATCAAGGTAATGGGACTTAGGGATAAAGATAAGATCACTTTAACCATAGCCATAGCAATGGTATCCCAATATGTGGATGATCTAGACCATTACATCAATATACTGGAGGAAATTAAAGAAGTTGTACTGGAAAGATCAATACGCTACACCTCCAGAGAAGTAGAAGCGTTTATTAATACCGCAGATAGTTTAGATAGAAATAATCCATCCATATACCTAACAGTAACCGGGACCTCAGCAGAGATGGGAGATGATGGTTCAGTAGGTCGGGGAAACAGAGCTAACGGTTTGATAACACCAAATCGGCCCATGTCAATGGAAGCAACCTCTGGAAAAAATCCCATAAATCATGTAGGTAAAATATACAATTTACTGTCCAATGAAATGGCAAAAGACATAACTAAACACGTGGATGGTGTTAACCAGATTCATATAATGACTTTAAGTCAGATCGGGAAACCTATAGACCAGCCCAAAGCATCCAGCGCCCAGATCATACCAGAGAAGGGTTACAGTCTGAACTCTGTAAAATCAGATGTTGAGAATATTATGGATTCCTGGCTGGAGAACATATCCCAGATCACAGAACTGTTGGTTGATGGAAAACTTCGCACATTTTAAAATGTTGACCAGTACTTTCCACTCCTTTTTTTTATTTTAACTATTAATATCTTCATCAAATATCAACCGAGACACTATTTTTATATCCTATTAAACAATTTATATATGCAGTTAAATTTTAGATTCATTCTAAAGATAAACTTCTATAATTAGGGGAGAATAGAAATGCCGATAAATGAGGCTCCACGCTCATATAATCATCAGGAAATAGAGAATAAAATACAGAAATACTGGCAGGATAATAAGATATACGAGAAAAACCAGGAACGACGGGCGGAAGGTCCAAGATATTCATTTCTTGATGGGCCACCATACTGTAGCGGACGTATACATCTGGGAACAGCCTGGAATAAGGTGATTAAGGACACCTTCCTTAGATTCAAGAGTATGAATGGTTTCAATGTGCGCCGGCAGGCGGGCTGGGACACCCACGGGCTGCCTATAGAACACAAAGTGGAAGGATTACTGGGTCTCAAAAGTAAAAAGGAGATTGAGGAAAAGATAGGGATAGACAACTTCATAAACAAGTGCCGAGAGTTCGCTATAGAAAACAAATCCCTCATGACCAAACAGTTCCAATTGCTGGGTGTTTGGATGGACTGGGATGATCCATATGTCACCTTCGACCCAAAATACATGGAGTCCTGCTGGTGGACCCTAAAAAAAGCCCATGAAAAGGATTTGCTGGTTAATGATCTTAGAGTTATAACCTGGTGCCCTCGCTGTGAAACAGCGCTGGCTCTAGCAGAAATTGATTATGAAACCAAAGAAGACCCATCAATATATGTGAAATTCCCCCTACAAACAGGCGAGGGGAATCAGTATATACT
>JAJRAE010000094.1 GCA_028682985.1 Methanobacterium sp. | reverse complement strand
ATTGTGCCAGTGGTGCTGCATCATATCTATCACCATTAATACTTAGAAAGGCCGGCTGTCATGTAATAACCCTTAACTCCCAACCTGATGGGTTCTTTCCAGGTAGGATGCCCGAACCATCGGAGGCCAACCTGCAGGAGCTTATGCAGATGGTTAAAGCTACTGGGGCTGATGTTGGTATAGCTCATGATGGGGATGCGGATCGTATGGTGGCAGTAGATGAGCAGGGTAAAATGGCTGATTTTGACAAATTGCTATCATTGGTGGCCCGTGAGATAGGGGGCCGGGTGGTAACCACGGTTGATGCATCTAACTCAATTGACTTATGTTTGGAAGATAAAGGAGAGGTTATCAGGACAAAAGTAGGAGATGTGAATGTGGCTCAGGCAATAGAAGAAAATAAAGCATCCTTTGGAGGTGAACCATCAGGGACCTGGATACATCCTGATTTCTGCATGTGCCCCGATGGAATTCTTTCCGCTCTGAGACTGTTAGAACTGGTAAGTAAAAAAGGACCCTTATCCCAACTCTTATTTGGTGTTCCTAGCTTTCCAACTCTCCGTGAAAAGATCAACTGTCTTGACTCTCAGAAGATGGATATAATGGATAGAACAGAGGAGATGTTCCCCAAAATCTTTGATGATATGGTGGATGCAAATCTGATAGATGGAGTAAGGCTATCCTTGGAAAATGGTAGCTGGGTTTTGATCCGCCCTTCAGGCACCGAATCTTATATACGGATTACTTTGGGGGGTAAAACCAACCAGGAAGCACATGATTTAATGAGTAAATGTAAAGAGTTCATGAATAATCTTTTATAAAATTTTTGATCAAATTGATTAATCATTAGATTCAAATAAATGTCTTGAAGGTTTTGATTATGAAAGGGGTTATATTAACAGCAGGTGAGGGCACCAGAATGCGCCCCCTAACTTTAAGCCGGCCCAAAACCATGGTCCCGGTTGGTGGCAAACCAATACTGCAATACAATATTGAAGCGCTTAAAGAGGCTGGGGTGGATGAGATAACCCTCATCGTGGGTTACCATGAAGATGTTATAAAGAACTATTTCCAGGATGGATCACACCTGGGGGTGAAAATTAGCTACGTAACTCAGGGTGAAAGACTGGGCACGGCACATGCTATTGGAACCCTGACTGGATCAATCCATGGAGCTTTCATAATCTTAAATGGAGATATCATAGTTGACTCCCAGTTAATTAAAGATTTAATTCATAAATATGAAGCAGATAAAGCCCGTACCATTTTAACCCTCATAGAAGTCGATGACCCCTCCCAGTTTGGTGTGGTTGAACTCGAAGGAGATAAAATCCGGGATTTGGTGGAAAAACCAGCCCCTGGTGAAGCTCCCAGTAATCTGATAAACGCTGGCATATATCTTTTTGACGATCAAATATTCACGGCCATTCAAAAGACAGGCCTATCGCCCCGGGGAGAATACGAGATAACTGACAGTATTAAATTTCAGATAGCTGAGGATGAACCCGTTCTAGGACTAAAATCAGATGATAAGTGGGTGGATATCGGAAGGCCTTGGGAATTACTAGATGTGAACGAACATTACCTCCAGGATATGGAATCTGATATTCAAGGCGAAATAGAGGATGGAGTTACCATTCACGGCCCTTTAGTACTCGGTAAAAACAGCATCGTCAGAAGCGGCTCCTACATCATGGGCCCGGTGCGTATCGGTGAAAACTGCGATATAGGTCCCAACTCATTTCTTCGTAAACACACCTGTCTGGGAGATTATGTAAGGGTGGGAAATGCTGTGGAAATAAAAAACTCCATAGTAATGGACAAAACCAATGTCAATCATCTTTCATATGTTGGTGATTCTATTATTGGTGCCAGATGTAATATCGCCGCAGGAACTAACATAGCAAATTTGCGTTTCGATGATGATAACATTAAATTAACTGTTAAAGAAGAAAGGGTGGATTCAGGAAGGCGAAAACTTGGTGTAATATTTGCTGACGGCGTGAAAACTGGTATTAACACCAGCTTCAACCCGGGTGTAAAGGTGGGTTTAAACTCCAGAATAGGAGCAGGGGCCATAATAAGTAAAGACATTCCCTCCCATAAAATAGTGCTACCCAAGGCCAGCCTGATCACTCTGGATAAACACTAGGAATCCTGTTTACACCTGAAAATAATTATTTAGGATTTATTTCTCATTCTAGTTTCTAAATGGAGATAACATGATACATCAAACTGTTAAAATATTAAATGGTGCACATGTGCTTGGAACTGTCGTTATTGGAAGAAAATCCAGCATATGGTATAATGCCGTTATCAGGGGAGATATAGAAGAAATTAAAATAGGTGAATATTCCAATGTTCAGGATAACTGTGTACTGCACACGTCTAAAGGGTTTCCTCTTAATGTTGGATCGTATGTTTCAGTGGGCCACGCCTCTGTTATTCATGGTGCAACTGTAGAGGACAATTGCCTGATTGGTATGAACGCCACCCTTTTAAATGGTAGTGAAATAGGGGAAAACAGTATAGTAGGCGCCGGAAGCGTAGTTACCCAGGACAAGAAGTTCCCAAAAGAAAGCCTGATACTGGGTACTCCTGGAAAACTAATACGTAAACTGGAGCCAGCTGAAATAGAATCGATTAAGGATAATGCCCTGAGATATGCTGAATTAGCAGGTAAATACTAAAATTTCAATTATTAGAGGATTTAAATCTAATTGGATTAAAAATAAATAAATCATGGGGGTATGATTAATGGTAAAAATTAAAGACACAGTTAAAGAACAGGATCCTTACATTCCTGGCCGTTCCATAAAGGAAATAGTAGAACAATATGGGCTGGATAAAGATGAAATAATCAAACTGGGTTCCAATGAAAACCCCCTGGGTACATCGCCCCGGGCAGTAGAAGCAGTTAAAAATGAAGCAAAATTTATGTATCGCTACCCGGAAAGTGATCTAAAAGAGTTAACCAAAGATGTGGCCGCGTATTCCGGAGTATCACCAGAACAGGTTATATTAGGTGGAGACGGTGCTGATGAAATACTGGATATTCTGGGAAAAACATTGATAGAACCCGGGGATGAATTCATTGTACCCATACCATCCTATATGTACTACGAATTCACCTTAAAGATCCATGGAGGGGTTCCGATTTATGCAAACTGGGATATGCCTGAAAATGTGCTTAATGTGGGTTCTGTCCTGGAATCAATTACCCCTCGCACGCGCATAATATTCCTATGCACACCTAACAACCCCACCGGAGCTCTTATAGACAGGAGAGATATTTTAACCATTCTGGAGAATACCGATGCCCTGGTTGTGGTTGATGAAGCTTACTTTGAATTTTCTGGTGTGAATAACGTGGATCTTATCTCAAAATATGATAACCTGTTTATACTTCGCACTTTCTCAAAGATATTAGGACTGGCCGGTATGAGAATTGGATACGGCATTAGTAATCCTCAATTCATAGAATACATGAAACGGGTTAAACCCGTATTCAGCCTCACCCGCTTATCCCAGATTGCCGCCTCAGCATCTATAAATGACCAGGAATATATAGAAAAATCCACTGCTCTATCTATTGAAAGCCGGGAATATCTGTATCGGGAAATTTCCAAGATCCCTGAATTAGATGTTTATGCTTCTAAGGCCAATTATTTATTGGTTGATATCCGTAAAACAGAGATGACATCAAAATTGATGAGTGAAGAACTCTTAAAGGAGGGAATAATAGTTAGAGACTGCAGTTCATTCCGGGGTCTTGATGATTACTGGATAAGAGTCAGTGTGGGTACAATGGAAGAGGATGAAAAATTTATAGACATGATAAGAAAGATAGTAAAATAGTAATGCATTTACTTTCACTCAGTTAAAAAGAGGTTTTATTTAGATGATTATAGGTGGTGTGCTGTTTTCCTCTGTCGAATATCCCGGGAAAATATCCCTGGTAGTGTTCACCGGAGGATGTATCTTAAGATGCCCCTACTGTCATAACCCGGAACTAATCACCGGAGGAAAACCGGTAGCCCTGGATGAGATATTGTTGGAAATCCAGGACTCTCTGGACTTCATAGATAGTTTAGTTATAACTGGTGGAGAGCCACTGATGCAGTACCAGGAACTTGAAGAACTATTAAATTATGTGAAAGGTGCAGATCTTAAAGTAAAATTGGATACCAATGGATGTTATCCAGACAGACTTAAAAAAATCATTAAATACATTGATTATGTGGCATTGGATGTTAAAGCACCATTCCCCAAGTATGAAGAGATCACTGGTAAAGATATAGGTGAAGATGTCAAAGAAAGCATGCATATAGTCATGAATTCGGCTGAAACCTTTCTGGAATGCCGGACCACCTATGTGCCCGGACTTTTAGATGCAGCAGATATAAGAGAGATTGCGGATAATATAATTTGCCATTCATACACCATCCAGCAATTCAGAAATCGGGCAGTATTAAATGAAAAACTAAAAAAAACACCCAACCCCTCACGTGATGAACTATATAATATAGCAGAAGAGATAAAAGCATTGGTGCCCAGTGTAAAAATAAAAACCAGTGAATTTGGAGTTGAACAAATAAAGTAAACGAACTATTCTTCTTTTATTAATATTTAGGAGGGTCTCTATACCAATCCTGTTATTTGGAAGCAGCCATATAGATCTTATAACCGGTAAAAAAACAACAACCATCCGGAAGCTCTGGAAAAAACCATTAAAAGTTGGAGATACACTTCACTGCTACTGGAACCTGGTCTCCAAGGAGAGGAGAAAGCTTTTTGAAGCGGAGATAGCCAATGTAGAGGTTGTTGAATATAAAGATCTGAAAAATGATGATACCCTGGCCCGTGAAGAAGGTTATAGGGATGCCCAGGAACTTCAAAAAGAGTTTCAAAGATTATATAATGATCTAGATGAAGATACCAGATTCCAAGTGATCCGATTTCGAAAACTCCCCATAGAAAAATGGGAAGGCCAAAAAATAGATGAAAAGGCCATGGTAACTAAAAGGGCAGATATACTCTTTGATGTGGGTAAATACAAGGATTCTGTACAGTGTTATACTGCAGCGCTCCGCTTTGATCCCAACGACATCTACTTATTAAATCGAAAAGGAGATAATCTCTCCCGTCTGGGTCATTTTAATGAAGCCCTGCAATGCTATGATAAGGCACTGAAAAACGACCCGGAAAATGAATTCATATGGAACAATAAAGCAATAGCACTTTTAAACTCAAATAAACCCCAGGAAGCTCTGACAGCCAGTGATCGAGCCTTGAAAATTAACCCCAAAAACCAGTTAGTTCTTTACTGGAGGGGTTTTATCCTGGAGATGCTGGGAAGATATAATCAGGCGCTGTCCAGCTATGAAAAGTTACTGGAATTAAATCCAGATGACCCGGATGTATGGAACGCCCGGGGCAACATTTTAACAGAGATGGACCGGACTGAGGAAGCACTGGAATCTTATGATAAAAGTTTAGAACTCTGCATGGATGAAGCCATGGACTCATCAACCTGGAATCGTAAAGGAAACGCATTAATGGAGTTATCCCGTTTTGATGAAGCAGTAAATTGTTACCAGCAAGCTCTGGCCCTTGATCCTAAAAACGATGTAATCTTAAGCAATAAAGGAGTGGCCTTAATTGAGCTGGGAAGATTTGAAGAAGCAATAGAATGCTTCCGTAAAGCTCTGAAGATCAACCCTACCAATGAGGACGCCCAGATATTAAGGGATGAGTGTCTGGAGAACCTTTAATTCCTTTTTATTTAATAAAATAAAAAAATTAAGTAAAAATTAAAAATCTATAATACCCTTATTTAGAGTTCTTCACCGATTTTAGGAGTGATGGCTTTAGTAAGGGCAGCTGCACCCCCTATTTTAAAGAGATCACCTATTATAAATGGTACAGCCCCCATTAAAAGAAGCTGCCATATACCAACTGATACTCCGGTTACATTCTGGCTCCATACTGCGAGAAATATTAAACCGGGAATATATATCAAGACGAAACTTGTAAACAGCATCAATCCCAGCATAGGGATAAATTTACGCGACTCTATATATTTATCTGTGAAATGTCCCAGGAAAAGAGCCGCTAGAATGAATCCCAGCAAATATCCTGCGTTTGCACTGAATAAAACATCAATACCCCCGTTCATCCCTGCAAACCAGGGTACGCCAATTAACCCCACCAGAAGATACAGGGCCATGCTGATTCCTCCCCAATATCTTCCAAGAAGTATTCCTGCCATTAAAACAGCAAACGTCTGAGCGGTTACTGGTACTGGTGTCCATGGAAGTGGAATAATTATCTGGGCCATAATTCCGGTGATACAGGCGATTAAAAATGCTAATATTGTTTTATTTAGAAGAGAAGTATTAGAACGCCATTTAAATAGGCTTTCCCTTTTTTCATAATAGTTATTAATGGTTATCTCCATTTATAGTCCCTCCTTACATAATATGAAAAATTTAAATTTACTGATTATTCTTTTACAGATAGGAACACTCTTTTTAATAAAATCTATTCAATTATAAAAGGTTTGATTAAAAGGTAAAACTTATATTATTCCTTAAAATATTAGGTTAGGACTCCTATATAAGAATATACACCTTAAATTTTAAGATCAAAAAAAGGCAGTCAAAAAATTCATCCCATCTTATCGTAGATAAATGAGACCTGCATCAATTCATCTGGGTAGGGATTAAAAAAGGTTTGTTTTTCCAGATATTCACTACCAAAACGTATTATCCAGGATTTAATAAGACTGGACATTACCATTAGAGGTATCCTTCCTCCTCTGTATTTCTCCAAATTCTCTAAGAAGAATGCTTTTTCTGGCTGTGTAAGCTTTGCAGAGAAGTATCCCAGAGAATGCATTAGAACATTGCTATTTGATGTGGTTTTACTGTTTTCAGAAAGGCTGTGCAGAAGTAGCTCACAGTAATTATTTTTTATGTCCTCTAATAAATCAGATGAACTAGAAAGAAGCCTGCCCATCCTCCGCATATTTTCCTGATTGAATGCCAGTAATAGAAATTTATTACGAGAATGGAAATCCAGAAGATCCTGGAATGAGCCCTGGTTTTTTACTCTTCTAAAATCCGCCAGTGTGAAAATTTTGGTGAAAAAATCCTCCCTGATGGAGATATTTCTTAGTCGGCCTTCATCTTCTACAGGTTGGTTAGGAAAATGGGATTTAACTTTTTCTGCAAAGAACCCCACAGAATCCCGCATAGAACCTGGATTATTGAATCCATGATAACGTTTAACATTCTTAATACCGCAGGAAGGTGATCTGTTCTTTAGAATAAATCCATCTATTTCATTTAATCCATTCAAAAATTGTTCTGAAAATTGTTCCATCTCACTGGTAAAACATTCACCGGTCTTTGGTTGATATAGATGATTTTGCCCCCCATCATCTACAATACGCACCGGATCACGGGGAACACCCAGACCAATTGCCACTTCAGGACAGACTGGTATAAAATCGGCGTACTTCTTGAGGTTAGCAACTACATCACTTGAGATCATTAAGCCGTTGTAACGGCATGGTTCAAATTCAATACATTTACTGCTAACAATTATAGGCCTTTCATAACTTCGCATTATTTAACTTACCCTTAAATATTGTTTAATTAATTTATCTTTTTAATGATTAAAATAAATACAGGAAGAAATCAAATGTGGAATATTAAAAAAATTCAGGATAATACTGAAATATTAAAATAAAAATTAATCGAATTATCCCAATTTAGCCCGGTCATATACATTTTTGAGTGTGTTCATATCCACACTGGTATATATCTGTGTTGTAGATAGGTTTGAATGTCCCAACAACTGTTGTATGGCTCTTATATCTACCCCATTCTTTAAAAGGTGAGTTGCAAAGGAATGTCTGAGTATATGGGGAGTAACTTTCTTTTTAATACCTGCCACTCTGGCGTAGTCCTTAATCATCATCTGTACGTAGCGGGGTGTGAGGTGCTGGTTGTTGCGGTTTATGAACATGTAGGGGCTTTCATCATGCCTTTGGGAGAGATAATCTTCAATCAAAATCTTGGTGTTATCATCAAAAAGAACTAAACGGTCTTTTTCACCTTTTCCCCGGATGCGGATGGTTCGGTCATGCAGATCCACGTTGTCTATTTCCAAGGAGACCAGTTCAGAAACTCTTAAGCCGGATGAGTATAGGAGAGCCAGTATTAATTTATTCCTCCGTCTTAGAAATTCGGCATGGGCAGTTGGATTATCAATGGTTTGGTAATTGTCCAGGGCATTAATAAGTCGCTGCACTTCTTCCTCATTTAATGATTTAGGCAGTGATTTTGTCCTTTTAGGTGTTTTAACATCTTTAAGAACCCCTATTCCACTGAATTCGAAGAATTTCTTCAATACCACGGTTACCAGTTAGATGTAGTTCTGCGACACCTTCTTATCTCTTTTAAGGAAGCCTATGTAATGTTTGAATGATCTCAGTATCATTCTCTCATCATGGATCTCCTTTTCATTCAGCAGATATTTATAAAAATTGTTTATGATGGACTTGTAGGTTTTAATAGTGTTCAGGGAGTAGTTTCTTATCTCCAATTCAAAAAGATAATCTTCCAACATTTCCGGGAAATTGTAAACTTCCAGAATATTCTTCTGGCTTGTGATCTCATCACCGGCAATTACATTTTGCAAATTTAATCTTCCCCCAACTATTGATTAACCACATCTCTAATATAATAAATTAAGTTTCTTAAATATAATATTTATGTGACCCATATTTATATTCTAGGGATAATTCATAACAATTGATTAAATAAGACAAAAAATGGTGTATAAAAATTGCAAATACTAATAAAATCAAGGTAATTGACATTTAAAAATACAAAATTAATAATAATAATAATAATAATAATAATAGAAATTATTTTTACTCACATATAACTGCGGTCCACATTCTCATTGGGCGGCTGGTCTTTCCCATCCCCCATATACTGGGCACTGGAATGATCCCGTTGTATGGCGTTTTCAAAGGTTTTATACCTTCTAATTATCTGGTCTTCTATAGATTGTGATTTCTTTATTGCGAAAGACATGTGTTTTTCTTCTATCATATCTTCACCCCCCATCACAGCTACATCACCGGCCATTCTAATCACTCCTCCAAGGTCACGGAGTCTGAGTGTTAATGAGTCTTTATCCTCATCAATGGATTTGGCTCTTCTGCGTGATTCTTCAATAAGTAATTGAATTGCTGTTCTGGTGGCGTGGGGTATTTTGCCATCTATCTTTATTTCCTGAGCTACGAACTGGGCTAGTTTTGCCTGGTTTTCTGGTGTATCTGGCATGGTAGTGCGCATGAGTATCTCATAGCCCTCACCCTGTATTCTGGAGCGTAGTGGCGGTAATATATATTTGATATCCCGGATGTTGCAGGCCCCTACAAATATAAAGTCACAGGGAACATCCTGTACTTTCACAGAGCTTCCAGCGCTCTGGGGATTTCTTCC
Organism: Methanobacterium sp.; assembly: GCA_028682985.1. Taxonomy (GTDB): domain Archaea; phylum Methanobacteriota; class Methanobacteria; order Methanobacteriales; family Methanobacteriaceae; genus Methanobacterium_A. Next base: position 3,940 of record JAJRAE010000094.1, on the reverse strand, counting down.
CACTATGGGAAAGTACTTGTCCTGCATGGCACTCAGAATATATCGTTGCAGGTTGGCTATGTGCACTATTTCATCAATAAATATAACTCCCTCATGTGCTTCGTGGATGGCACCAGGGACCACCCTCTCATAGGGGTGAGTGCCTAGATCAGGATGTCCGCCGTAAGGATCGTGTCTTACATCTCCCAGTAGCTCTGTTTCACTGGCACCGGTGGCTTGCACGAACATCTTCCTCTTCAGGGGTACTATCACATTCCTGGGTTTTTCTTCTACTATTTCTCTTCTTTTTTCCAGGGCATGCTGGTCCAGTATCTTTATTTTTTCCCCATCCACCCTTTCATAGATCACTACCTCTTCACGGTCGTTCAGGGGTCGGGTGGTGGTGACTCTTTCTTGGGGCATGTTTATGGGGTCGCTGTTCATCTCAAACATGCCCAGAAGGTCGCCGAGATGTTTTCTTCGGGCGTTTATGTGGGAATATTTATCTCCGCCACACCGGGGGCATATGCTCTGATAAGCGTTGTTGTAGCTGCCGCAGTGCACACATCGGAAACCCAATCTTTCAGCTACCGCTTCCGGGACGTTGTTGGGATCTACTATTTCCCCTTCTGCCATTTGCAGGTCCCTTTTCTCGGTTTCCATTTCTTTGCGGGTTTTAACCTCTACAAATGGTCTTTCCGGTCTTTCTGGGTTGTGGACCACAGTAATTTCTTCACTTGGATTTCCTAGATGGAAAGATATGGCCTGAGCAATTAATGATTTGCCGATCCCAGGTGGACCTACCAGAAGGAGATTTCTCCGCTGTTTGGCCGCGATTTTTACAAAATCAATGATATCTTCATGCCCTATAACTCTGTCCAGGGGATCTTTAGGTATCAAGATATCTTTAGTAGTCTCTATATCCTTCAGATATTCTTTACCCATGTTTACATACATAAGTTGAAACCACCTTACTGAATTGGATGAATAAAAAAAAAATTAAGTAGTTTATCTGGTTATTACTTTAATCTGGTTGGGTTTTTTTACCACTTCGCTGATTCTTACCGCTACGATATGTTTCAGTCCTTTTTCTTTGGATATATCTATTAATCTCTGGCTGATCACCCCGTCAAAGACTACGGCGTAAACGTTGTTGTTCGCTTTTTTCAGTTCATCGTAAAGATTTTCTACTTTGACTTCCTTCAGAATATTCAGGGCATCGTCCAGTATCTCTGCATTTCCTGATCCTTCAAGTTCTTTCAGTATGCCCTTCAAGACTTTTATTTTGTCTTCGCTTTTACTGGGTTCCGGTGCTTTCTTGGTTTTAATACCCATGTCATGATAGATTTGTTCCACCGGTATTTTATCCCTTAAAGCAACCATTACCTCGTCTTTGCTTAGATCTTCCACTTCTTTGCCTTTAGGTGCTCGGGTAACGTAGTCCACTTCTCCTACCTGGAGAAGCTCTTTAAGGATAAGCTCACCTCCTCTGTCACCGTCCAGAAATGCGGTTACTGTTTTGGATTTGGTTAGTTCTGCCACTGGTTTGGGTACGCTAACTCCTTCAACTGCTATGGCGTTTTTTACCCCATATCTTAATAGATTGAGAACGTCGGCTCTTCCCTCCACCACCAGAATGGCGTCGGATGATATTACGTTTGGGCCTGCTGGAAGTTTTTCATCCCCATATTCGGTTATTTCATGGATCCTCATGGCTTCCTTAACCTCTTCTATCATTTTGAGGCTTTCTGGAGTTACTTCTTCCATCATTCCCTTGTAGAGTTCCTTGGCACGGTCAACTACTTTCCTCCTTTTAACGGCTCGGACATCCTCTACTTTGGATACTTGGATGTAAGCTTCGCAGGGCCCTACTCGGTTTATGGTTTCCAGTGAAGCTGCCAATATGGCAGTTTCCACCCGGTCTAAGCTGGATGGTATGACTATTTCTCCTTTGGATCTTCCGGCTTTGGAGTTGATATTAACTTTTATTCTGCCTATTCGTCCGGTTTTCTGCAGTTCTCTTAAATCAAGATCGTTGCTTAGAAGTCCTTCGGTTTGACCAAAAATAGCGCCCACCACATCGGGCTTTTCCACAATTCCATTAGCATTAATTTGAGCATGAATGAGATACTTAGTTGTACTTATTTCTTCTTTCCCCATTTTATGGGCCTCCCTTATTGTATAGATACTGATAATTATCGCTGTTATCTGGCTATGCTACCAGTGAATGTGAGTTGGTAGTGGCCAGTGACACCATAAGGGCATTCTTCAAGTTCCAGTTGGTGGAGGTGTCTGGAAAGACTCTCTATATCTTTGATATATCTGCGGGTGATTCCCATAATTTTCCTTCTTATTTGAAGGTCTGGATAAGAACCAAGTCTTTGAATATCTTCAGAAAGTTTTTGGGCAAGTTCATTGCCCTTTCTGTCGAAATCTGTTAATATAATAATTTTGGAAGATTGTGCGGCCATTTCAGCAATCTCAAAGAGTTTAAATGGAGAGCCAGAAACTTTAATAAAATTTCCATTTATTCCCAGCTCTCTTAAAGACTCCTCGTCCTTTTTACCCTCTATAAGAATGGGCATTCCCTGTTCTGCACAGTCTTGGAGTTCTTCCATGATTGATAACAATTTCCTAAAACTCATTGTAAATTCCTTTATGATGTCTAAATTAGTATCTGTTCAATTTATATAATACAAGTTACTTATAAAATTGATGATATTACCAACGTACATTTATCCATTTATTAAAGTTTGTCCATTCCAATACCTATTAAATAACCCTTGATTATATCAATAAACTCCGTTAAATTAAAGGAACATTCTCCTGTAACGGAGTGGATAATATTTCTAAACTAAAAGAAATTAAAATTTGTAAAGTAAACTTTTATTAAAGAATTTTAGCAAATCATTAAGTATGTTCTAAATTAGATTAATACAAATTTTTCTAAATTACCATTAATGTAAACGGAGGAAATAAAAGTGCCAAAAGGCCTGATTCGAATAGTTTTAGATATACTTAAACCACACGAACCTAACTTACCCCATTTCGCCAAATATTTAAGCGAAATACGGGGTGTTGAAGGTGTAAATGTGACTTTAATGGAGATTGATAAGGAAACTGAGAATATTAAAGTCACCATGCAGGGTATTGATCTCGATTTTCAGGAGATATCCCAGGCAATTGAACAGTACGGCGGTTCAATACACAGTATCGATGAAGTTGTAGCTGGTAGAACCATGGTTGAAGAAGTTACAACTCCTCAGGACTGATTTTATGGATGAAAAGATGGAGATCTCCCCTGAAGGACTGCTCAAGAGATTTTCACATCATCAAAATTTCAATTATTATAAGGATAAACTGAGCACTCCTCAGTTATCAGACTCCCTTAAAAAATTACTGGATTATAACCCGGTTATACCTTTTATTAAACCACTCAATGATGATTATAAAATTCTGGGTAAAATTATAACAGTTCAAACCTCTTCTGAAGACTGGGGAACTGTTCTAGAAGCCATTGACCTGGCAGAAAAAGGAGATATCATTTTTATAAGCGCGGATAATGATGATAGTGCTGTTTGGGGTGAATTAACATCGAAATCTGCCCATAATAAAGGAATAGCTGGTACAGTGATCTATGGTGCGGTTCGTGACGCCGCTTCTATAAAGAAGATCAACTATCCTGTATTCTCCAGAGCTGTAGTTCCCAATGCTGGGACACCCCTAGCCCAGGGAGATGTGAATATACCCCTTAAATGTGGGGAAATAACTATAAATCCACAGGATGTGGTACTGGGGGACGATTGTGGTGTTGTTGTAGTGCCGGGAGAACTATTTTCTCAGGCTATAAATCAAGCACTGCTAATAAGGGAAGAAGAAGAAAAAATAATTAATAAAATGGATAAGGGATATTCTCTTTCCAATATCATTAGATCATAACAATACTTTTTTTAAAACTACT
>JAJRAE010000181.1 GCA_028682985.1 Methanobacterium sp. | reverse complement strand
CTTGGGAGGTTCCTCAAACACCACATTACACTTACCAGCTATAGCCTATGAGTTAAATGATAAAGGAGTAAAAGTTGACCTGGATTTATTTGAAGTTTACAGTAAAAAGATCCCACACATAGCTGCAATCAGTCCTTCTGGAAAACACACCATGCTCGATTTGGAACGAGCTGGAGGTATCCCCGCAGTACTAAAGATTTTAAAGGAGAAATTATACGTTGATGAGCTCACCTGCACTGGTAAAAGACTGAAAGATAACATTGAAGAGGCACAAGTTATAGACCGGGAAGTTATTCGATCCTTAAATGATCCAGTTCACCAGGAAGGAGGGCTGGCAATTCTAACGGGAAATCTTGCCCCTGATGGTTCGGTAGTTAAACAAGGTGCTGTAGATCAAGATATGATGGTGCATGAAGGACCGGCACGAGTATTCAACTCAGAAGAAGAGTGTGTAGCTGCTATATATCAGGGTAAGGTAGAAGAAGGAGATGTTGTAATAATTAGATATGAAGGCCCTAAGGGCGGTCCTGGTATGAGAGAAATGTTGAACCCCACATCCGCAATATCCGGTATGGGAATAAAGTCTGTAGCCCTCATAACTGACGGCAGATTCTCTGGAGGAACCAGAGGCCCATGTGTAGGTCATGTATCGCCAGAAGCAGCGGCAGATGGCCCGTTAGCTGCGGTAAAAGATGGAGATACAATATTAATTGATATCCCACTTCGTAAGTTAGAAATATCATTAACCGACCAGGAAGTGTCTGAAAGAATTAAAGAAGCAGTTAAACCAAAAAGAAAGATTAAAGGATGGCTGGCCCGTTATATGAAACTAGTCACCTCAGCCGATAAAGGAGCTATCCTGAAATAAGGTGAATATATGACTGATACAAAGGAAATACTTAGTTATGTAGTTATAATTATCATAGGAATTATTCTGGCCCAGCATTTAAACGTGGTGGTCTCCGGAAGTATGGAGCCAGTTTTTGCCAGAGGCGATGTAGTAGTGATTCAGAAAGCCAGTTTCTTAGGCCTGTCAGAAATGAATACCTCCCAGTTAAATGTGGGCGATATAGTCATCTATGACGCTACCTGGTTCCCGGAGCCAGTGATACACCGCATAATTTATAAGGGAACCACTCCTGACGGCAGATTATATTATCAAACCAAAGGTGACAATAATCCGACACCAGATCCGGTGATAGTATACCCAGAACAGGTGCAGGCCAAGGTCATAAACTTTGGGCAAAATCCTGGTGAATCTCCCTTTGTTATTCCCCAGATAGGCCAGATAACCATCTGGATCAGGGGACTATAAAAAATATAAGTTGATAAAAGGAAGTTTTTTATATAAACTTCTCATAACTTTTTTTTTATAATTAAACAAAATTTTTTTATTTAATTTGGTGAATTTAACATGTTTAGAAAGTTAAATACAGAAGTGAAGAATTCTGTAAAAGAAGCAATTGAATCATTAGGCTGGGATACTCCAGAAAAGATATCCCTAGAACTACCTCCAAGACCAGATATGGGAGATTTAGCCACTGCTGTGGCTTTTGACATAGCCGGACAGTTAAAGAAACCTCCGGTGGAAATCAGTAGGGAGTTATTAACAGCTATAAAGAAACCTTACCTAGTAAAAGAAGTTAAATCTGTGGGACCTTATCTTAATTTTTTCATCGACCACCAAAAATATGCTAGAACCGTTCTATCAAAGATTGATGACGATTACGGGCAGCTGGAACATCTTGATAAGAAAATTGTGCTAGAACATACCTCAGCCAATCCTAATGGACCTTTACATATAGGGCACATTCGTAACGCAATATTGGGAGATTCATTGAACCGTATTTTAAAGAAAGCAGGATACAAGTTAGAAACCCAGTATTATGTGAATGATATGGGCCGGCAGATAGCCATGGTAGTTTGGGGACTGTTTAATTTAGAATTTAAAGAGGATAATGAATCAATCCAACACCAGACTTCCCCTTATCAACAAATAGATCAGCTTATCAATGACCATCCCGAATTCAGTGGTTTAGAAAGTGAACATTTAAATGGGCTTAAAAACATTCTATACCTCCAAATATTTGTAGATACCAATATAAGAGACCACCGAATAGGGGAATTATATTTCCAGGTGAATCAGGAGCAGAAGAACTCCGCCCAGGTTAAGGAAAGTGTGGATGAATTATTAAGGGTTTATGAAAGGGGAGAGGATTCCCTACTGGGATTCTTCTTTAAAGAAGCAGTGAACTGCTGTTTAGAGGGGGTGGAACCCACCCTAGAGAGACTTAATGTGCATCACGACTCTTATGTCTGGGAAAGTAAATTCGTGAGAAATGGCTCTGTTAACCAAATTATAACCAAACTACAGAATGAAGGACATACTCAGATAAATGAAGTACTGTACCTGAGCTTAGAGAAATATGGTATCGAAAAGGAACTTGTGCTTATGCGATCAGATGGCACTTCACTCTACTCCACCCGTGACTTAGCCTATCATATGGAAAAATCCAGGAAAGGGGATGTAGTCATAGATATCCTCGGATCAGACCATAAATTGGCCATTAAACAGATAAGCATAGTCTTAGAACTTTTAGGAAGTAAATCACCGGAGGTAATTTTTTACGAATTCATAACTCTGCCTGAGGGTTCTATGTCCACTCGGAGAGGGGTGTTCATCAGCGTGGATGATCTGATAGAGGAAGCAGTAAACAGGGCGTTAGCAGAGATAAAGAGCAGAAGAAGCGATTTGGATGATGTGGAGGTCTGGAAAATAGCTGAAAAAATTGGAGTGGGAGCTATCCGGTATTATATAGCCCGACTTTCCCCAGAAAAGCATATAATCTTTAAATGGGATGAGGCACTCAGCTTTGAAAGGGGATGCGCTTCCATACAGTACGCTCATGCCCGGGCCTGTAAGATCCTTCAAAAATCAGATGTCTCTAATTCACCTGTTGATCTGGAAACAGTTTTAAGTCAATATGAACTTCAAAAACCTGAAATTGAACTTCTAAAAATGATCAGCCAGTTCAGCTGGGTTATAGAAGAATCCGCCCAGAGCAGGAAGGTTCATCAGGTAGCCCAGT
>JAJRAE010000110.1 GCA_028682985.1 Methanobacterium sp. | reverse complement strand
CACACCTCTTTCATCCTGAAAAACAAGCCATCCCAACACCTAAGAGATTACCAGCTGGATTGGAAATTATACCCAACAGGACCAGCCATGATACAGGCATTTAAAAATGAAGAAATTGATATGGGTTACATAGGCCTCCCACCAACCATGATAGGCATAGATAAAGGTTTAGAAATAAAATGTGTGGCAGGAGGGCATGTTGAGGGTACAGTAATGGTTGCACCCCCATCATACCAAACATATGATGATCTTGGGAGTGTAAAGGCTGTTTTAAAACAGTTTGAAGGTGAAAATATCGGCACTCCCTCCCGAGGCTCCATACACGACATAATCATCAGAGACATTATCCAAAAATTTGATATCAAAGTAGAAAATTATCCCTGGGCTGATTTTATCCCGGATGCCATTAAAGACGGAGAAATTGCAGCAGGGGTGGGCACTCCCTCCCTGGCAACAACTGCACAAGAACAGCTGAACACCAAGATTGTTGTACCCCCCTCAAGACTGTGGCCCTACAATCCAAGTTACGGAATAGTGGTTAAAGAAGATTTAATCAGTGAAAGCCAGGAATTCATCCTGAATTTCCTGAAAGCTCATGAAGAGGCATCCAAACTTATAAGAAACAAGGGAAAAGTTGCAGCAAAAATTGCCCAGCATGAAATGGATGTAGTAAACTACGACTTCGTCCTTAAGACCTATAAGATCTCACCCAGATACTGTGCTAGTCTTCCAGATCCATATATAAATTCTACACTCAAATTTATTCCAACACTCCAGAACTTGGGATATCTGAAGGGCAGATTAAAAAGGGAAGATATATTCAATACAGAATTTATTAAGGAAGTTCATCCGGAAAAAGCCCATTATTAAAGATAAATATGTTAGATCTATCCATTTTTAATTATTTTAAATAGTTTTCCATTTTATTGTAATCGAAATTTTATTATATTTGATTAAGGGACATAACAATTGGAATAGAAATATTTCATACCTAAGATCGGATTAAAAAATGAAACTTGATAGATTAAATAACAAATACTTAAAGATTGATGATCTCAGATCCTTAATCATATTCATAATATGCATGGGTATTCTTATAGGAATACCAGTATACTGGTCTGTTTTAGTTCCTCCTGCTTTAGAATCACAGAAAATCGATCAAAGCCCTTACACTATAACCGGATATTTTGCTCCAGGAGGATACTTTAAACTGGATATAAATCTTGCTAAAGAATCCATACAGGGATATCACAATGGTGCTTTGAAAGTGATGCCCAACATTACCAATTCCCAAAATGAGACATTATGGGAACCTCTAGAAATGAGGGTGGACGAGTGGCCAGGTTCCAAAACAGAAATTAAATACAGTACCAGTGATCCTATTAACCAGAATATGTATTTATCCATTGATAAAATTGACATCCCCAACAACACAGAGCTTAAAGGAAAAACCGTACCTATAACTGTTAAATACTCAGCTAACTACCCAGTTCAAACCCAATTAACTGAGATTATAGGGGGAACAATCACCAAATTCGATGTTAAGACAGAGATATTTGAAAAAAACATCACTGTAAAACTAGATAACAAAGTAATCACCTCCAGAGACCTGGAAGCAATTAATATGAATGAACTCTGGAAAAAAGAGCTTTCTATAGTTATCTGGATTATAGACTTCCTCATCATACTTCTGGGATTCACCAAACTAATAGTGGTTGAAAAATTCAATAGGAAAGTAGGCCTTATTGCGAAAAGAATTCTGAAAATTGTTGATAGGTTGTTTAAAAAAATTTAATAAAATAAAGCATTTTAGATAATACAAACTATTTATCTTCTAAATTTATATCTATCTCTTTTAATTTACTTCTAATTAGATCAGTAAGCTCCCAGTCCTTCCTTTCCCGTAATATTTCTCTAACTTCTACTAATAATTCTAAAAGTTCTTTAATTTTATCTTCCCTAATACCTTCTTTGAAGAATTTCAATCCAAATATTGCTTCAATATCTTTTAGTAGGCATGATATATTCATTAAAATAGTTTTAGATATGTTTTCACTTTGTATTCCTTTATTCATTTCTCTAATAAAATTAAAGAATATAGAAAGTGCATCCGGTGTGTTAAAATCATTATCCAAAGCATCTAAAAACTTATTTTCAAAATCTGTTAACTTATTAGTATAATCTCTATCATTGTCATTGTATTCTTGAATTTCTGAATCAATAAGAACTTCAATGTTCTCTGTCAACTTATATATTCGCTGTAGACTATTTTTAGATTGTTCCAGTGCTGATTTGCTGAAATCAATTGGACTGCGGTAGTGCGTTGATAAAACAAAAAATCGGAAAACTTCAGGGGAGTAATCCTCTAAAAGATCCCTAATGGTGATAAAATTTCCCAGGGATTTGGACATCTTCTCTCCTTGTACATTTAGGAAACCAGTATGCATCCAATATCGCACCATGGGTTTTACTCCTGAAACTGATTCCATCTGGGCTATTTCTGCCTCGTGATGGGGGAAGATTAAATCCAGTCCCCCGCCGTGAATATCATATTTTACCCCTAAATATTCCTCTGTGATGCTGGTATCTTCTATATGCCATCCTGGTCTACCTATTCCCCAAGGAGAATCCCAATTGGGTTTGTTATCCTTCTTTTTCCACAGGGCAAAATCTCCCGGATTTTTTTTGTTATCATCCTTTTCTACTCGGTGCACATTTAATTCTTCAATTTTGCGTCTGGAGAGTTTACCAAAATCTGAAAACTGAGATTCATCAAAATAGACTCCATTTTCTGTTTCGTAGGCAAATCCTTTATCTAACAGGGTTTTTATTTGTGATATTATTTCAGGTATATGTTCGGTGGCCCGTGCATAGAAATTTACATTTTCCACACCAAGAGTACTCATATCTTCTAAATATCTATTCTCAAATTTACGTGCCAAATCTATTGGTTGGACAGCAAGTTCTTCTGCTCTTTTAATGATTTTATCATCAATATCAGTTATGTTCTGCAAGTAAAATACACTGAATCCTTTATATTTTAAATAACGGGCAATTATATCAAATGAGATGTAAGTACGGGCATGGCCTATATGAGAATCGTCGTAAACTGTTGGACCACAGACAAATAATTTAACCAACTTTTCATGTATAGGTTTAAATGCTTCCTTTTTCCGGGTCATGGTGTTGTAAATTTTCAACATAGTCTCACAAGTTTAAAAATGAATTAATAAGGCCGAGATTGGGATTTGAACCCAAGTATCGTGGTCTGCAGCCACGCACCTAGCCACTCGGTCATCTCGGCATTAGTGATTCGAAATATAACTACATTAACAATTGTTATATAAATAATTTACCTTAAAATTTATTATTTAGGTGTTTTTTTCTGTTAATTATTTGGTATAACTGGATTATGCAATTTTTGATTACTTTCAGGCAGAATATTTAGATAGACCATTCAGTTAGGATACATTTATATAACATAACTATATAACAATTGTTATATTTGATGTGATATATAAAGCTAGTAAAGGAGATGAAAAATGCCAGATAAAGAAGAAAAATTAGGCCTTAGCACCTTAGGATTGCATGTTGGACAGGAAAAACCTGATCCAGCCACAGGCGCTAGAGCAGTGCCAATTTATCAGACATCATCATATGTTTTCAATGATACAGATCATGCAGCCAACCTATTCGCCCTGAAAGAACTGGGCAACATTTACACCAGAATCATGAACCCCACCAACGATGTATTCGAAAAAAGAATCGCAGCCATCGAAGGTGGAAGATCCGCGTTAGCAGTCGCATCCGGAATGGCTGCCATCACCTACTCAATTCTGAATCTAAGTTTACCAGGAGATGAAATATTATCCGCAGATAACCTGTACGGCGGCACTTACCAATTATTCAACTACACACTACCAGAACTAGGCAGAAAAGTGAACTTTATAGATTCCAGCAGAGCAGATGAATTTGAAAATGCAATAACAGACAAAACCAAAGCTTTGTATGCGGAATCAGTTGGGAACCCCAAACTAGATGTGCCTGATTTTAAAATAATCTCAGATATAGCCCATGATGCAGGAATACCTCTAATTATAGACAACACCACCGGTGTCGGTTTGGTTAAACCAATAGACCATGGTGCTGATATATCAGTACTATCAGCAACTAAATTCATAGGAGGCCATGGAACATCCATAGGCGGAGTTATAGTAGACTCTGGGAATTTCAGATGGGATAATGGAAAATTTCCCCAATACACTGACCCTGATCCCAGCTATCACGGCCTGAAATACTGGGAAACCTTCGGCGACTTTACTGGGTTTGGTAACGTGGCTTTCACCTTCAGAGCAAGAGTCAGACTCCTGCGCGACACAGGAGCACAATTAGCACCCTTAAACAGCTTCCTGTTTCTACAGGGATTGGAAACACTGGAACTAAGGGTCAAAAAACATTCAGAAAATGCCTTTACCGTGGCGAAATTCCTTAAAAATCATCCCAGAGTTAACTGGGTTAGTTATCCTGGATTTGAAGATGATCCCTCCCATAAAGTAGCATCTAAATATTTAACAGGAGGATATGGTGCTTTAATTGGATTTGGTATTAAGGGAGGTTTAGAAGCTGGTAAACAGTTCATTAACAACGTAAAACTTCTGTCTCACCTGGCCAATATTGGGGATGCTAAGAGTCTGGTAATACATCCAGCATCAACCACCCATCAGCAGTTAACATCAGAAGAGCAGGAAAAAACAGGGGTAACCCCAGATTTCATCCGTTTATCAATTGGTCTGGAAAATATTGAGGATATCATTAAAGATATCGACCAGGCTCTCTCCAAGATTAAAATTAATAATGATTAAAAAAAATGGGTTAAACTATGAAAAGAGAATCGGTAGGAAGGGTAAAAACAGAGTGCTACCATCCCTCTGACCACCTGATACTGGAAAGTGGTGAAAAACTTTCCAATTTAACCATAGCCTATGAAACCTACGGTAATCTGAATAAGGAAAAAAACAATGCCATAATGGTTTGTCACGCCCTTTCAGGTGATTCACATGCAGCTGGTTGGCATTTAAGAGATGGAAAAACAGGTTGGTGGGATATTTTAATTGGTCCGGGTAAATGTTTGGATACAGAGAAATACTTCATCATCTGTTCCAATATCCTGGGCGGCTGTAAAGGAACCACAGGTCCATCCTCTATAAATAACACTACTGGAAAACAATATGGTCTGGATTTCCCCATAATAACCATTAAAGATATGGTAAATGCTCAGAGAAAACTTTTAGATCATCTGGATATAAAACAATTATTCGCAGTAATCGGTGGATCAATGGGTGGAATGCAGGTCCTTGAATGGTGCGTATCTTATCCAGAGATGGTGAGAATGGCCATACCCATAGCCACCTCTGCTTACTCCTCCCCCCAACAGATAGCGTTCAATGAAGTAGGTAGAAGAGCCATAATATCTGATTCTAAATGGAACAATGGAAAATATTATGATCTGGAATTTCCTGACGATGGATTAGCACTGGCGAGGATGATAGCACACATCACCTATCTAAGTAATGAATCCATGTATGAAAAGTTTGGGAGGAGGCTTCAGGATAAATCGGAGTACAGCTTTGAATTTTCCACAGATTTTCAGGTGGAAAGCTATCTACATTACCAGGGAAGTTCCTTTACCAAAAGATTCGATGCCAACAGCTATCTCTATATTACCAAGGCCATAGATTACTTTGATCTAACAGAAAATGGTTCCCTAGAAGAGGCCTTTAAAAATATTAAGACTAAATTTCTGGTTATTTCAATTGACTCCGATTGGTTATATCCCCCTTCACAGTCAAAAGAGATATTGATGGCTTTAATTGCAAATGATGTGGATGTTAATTACTATGAAATAAAATCAAGCTCTGGACATGATGCCTTTTTACTTGAAGGTGGGCAGTTGAATTATATTATTAGTAACTTCTTATCACACTCCCTGGTCAGAGATGTAATGAGTCACCACGTGATACAGATAAGTAACAATTCCAGTATAAAAGATGCATCCCAACTAATGATATCAGAAAATATAACACATATACCAGTGGTTTCTGAAGAAGATAAGATTGAAGGTATTGTAACTGCTTGGGACATATCCAAAGCTGTTGCTCTAAATTATCATAATTTAGAAGAAATAATGACTAGAGATGTTATTATAGCCCTGCCAGATGACGCAATAGAAGTATCAGCACGGAAAATGAGAGAATATAATATATCCTCCCTCCCAGTAGTCGATGATACAGGTAGAGTGATTGGAATAATTACAACAGACCATATAAGCAATCTTTTAGCTGGAAACTATAAATAAAAATTTATTGAAATTAGAAATATTAAATCATTCCAAAAAATATAATAATTCTTAAGATTATTTTTCTAAATTAAAAACTTCGAGGTATTATAAATGATTTATATGGACCATTCCGCCACATCTCCAGTGGATCCGGAAGTATTTAAAGCAATGGAACCCTATTTTGTAAATTCCTATGGAAATGCATCCACCCTATATTCTCTGGGAAGAGAAGCCAGGAAGGCTATGGAAGAAAGCCGAAAAATGGTGGCCTCCCTGATAAGAGCCAAACCTGATGAAATAATTTTCACCAGCGGAGGTACAGAATCTGATAACATAGCAATTAAAGGCATTGCCTACCGGCTTCGGGATAAAGGAAATCATATCATAACCAGCAACATTGAACACCCTGCTGTGGATGAGACATGTAAATATCTAGAGAATAATGGTTTCAAAGTTACCTACCTACCAGCTGGAGAAGATGGAATTATAAACACTAATGATCTGGAAGAGGCTATAATAGATAAAACCATTCTAATCACCATAATGCATGCTAACAATGAAATAGGAACCATTCAACCAATTAAAGAGATTGGTGCAATTGCCCGTGAAAAAAAAATAGTCTTCCACACAGATGCTGTGCAGAGTGTGGGTAAAATACCGGTTAATGTGGATGATTTAAACGTAGATATGCTCTCCCTTTCAGCACATAAACTCTATGGTCCCAAAGGTGTAGGGGCACTTTACATTAAAAAGGGAGTTAGAGTGGAACCCATAATACACGGGGGAGGTCATGAGAAGGGAATAAGGCCTGGAACAGAGAATGTAGCTGGTATTGTGGGTTTGGGCAAAGCATGTCAAATTGCAGAGGAAAATCTATATGAAACAGCTCAATATGTAGCCTCAATTCGGGATGAGATAATTAAAAAGGTCTTGGAACAAATTGAAAAATCCTATCTTAACGGTCATCCCACCAATCGACTGCCTAACAATATAAACTTCCGTTTTACCGGTATCGAAGGAGAATCACTTGTTCTACATCTCGACGCCAAAGGTATAGCATCATCAACGGGTTCAGCCTGCTCATCTAAAAAGTTAGAACCATCACATGTTTTGATGGCCTTGGGCCTTAAGGAAGTGGACGCCCATGGATCTTTACGTTTAACACTGGGAAAAGAAAATAAGAAAGAAGAAATAGATTATATAGTAGATTCCATTAAAAATGCAGTGGAAACTCTCAGACAGTTATCACCGTTATGGTGTCAAGTTAAAGAATAAAAACAAATCTTTTAGGGAATATTATTGAGAATGTAATAAATGGTGGAAAATATTATGTACAGTGAAAAAGTAATGGATCACTTTTCAAACCCCAGAAATGTGGGTGAAATAGAGGATGCTGATGGTGTTGGAACTGTGGGAAATCCAGTATGCGGAGATCTAATGACCATATATATCAAAGTTAAAGATAACATAATAGAGGATGTGAAATTTAAAACTTTTGGTTGCGGAGCTGCAATAGCTACAAGCAGCATGGTAACTGAGCTTGCTATGGGAAAAACCATTGAAGAAGCCCTGAACATCACCAGAAATGATGTGGCCAATGAACTGGAAGGACTGCCACCAGTGAAGATGCACTGCTCCAATCTGGCTGCAGACGCTCTGCATGCAGCTATTGATGATTATAAGAAAAAATTATCTGAAAAAGAAACCTAAATATCTTTAGAACAATTTTTTAATTTATTTTCTTCCTTTATTTTTATATCTTCTTATTAATATTAATTTTTCTCCAGTCTTCTTAATGCCTCATCAAAGAGTATTATGGATTTCTCCAGTACCAGTTGCACAGAATAATTACATGAATGACGAAGGTTGATTATGTTTTTAGACTTACCCCCAGACTCCACTAGTACCAGAGGGTAACTACGGCAAACTTGAGGCCTTGAATCATATATTCCACACCTATTTGTCTCGGGATCAATATATTTACATGGCCTTATGTCTTTAAGCTCATAATGACCAGGATACTGTTTGTTTGGAATAATTCCCTCTTTGAGATCAGGATTAAAAGTGAACAGTACATTCAATTCATCCTTATGTATAAATATAGATTCTGATTCCCTGCAGCATCTGCCACAGATGGTGCACCATTCCTGATGATCCTTGGCAATGTCTAAATTTGATGGACCGCCTAGTACATCTAGACCAACTATGTCTGCTAATTCAATTATCTCTTTAAGGTCAGACTTGGTAACTCCTAGTTTTTTATACTTTTTAACAGATCTCTTCTTTTTTAGTCTTTTAAATACTGCCTTTTCAAAAAGATCAATTTCATCCAAGGAGTTTTCTTCTTCATCAGATTCCAAAGCTTTTTTTCTGATTTCTTCAAAAAAATCTTTCTCAATTAACAGATCTCTTAACATGTCTACAAACCAAATTCTAAAGTTTATTAATATTAGAAAAAATTTTATCCATCTCTTTCTCCATTTGTATATCTTCCTGCGCTTTCAGTACTTTTCCCAGGACTGCGTTGGTTTCGGGATGTTTTGGAGCTGCTCTGCAGCTGCTTTCTGGGAGGATGGATATCTCATATGTACCGATCTTTTCTGCTATCTCCTGGATTTCCACTTTGTCAAACCCAATTAAAGGACTTAAAACAGGCATGGATGTTGTATGTCGGGTTGCCAGGATATTGGGTAGGGTTTGTGATGCAACTTGTCCTAAACTACTCCCATCAACTATGGCTAATGCATTTTCTTTTTCACACAGTTTTTCAGCTATCTGATACATACCGCTTTTACACAATACACAAGTCATCCGGGGAGGTGCATGTCCCATACATTTTCCCAAAAATTCCCCATAATCTGCTACGTAAAAATTTATTTTTGCACCGGAGGAATATTCCCGGATTTTATCTACCATTCTATTAATTTTATCCAGAGATTCAGAAGTATATGGATAGTTGTTGAAGTGAAGCAAAGTAACAGCACATCCTCTTTTCATCATGAGAAATGTGGATACTGGAGAATCTATGCCACCGGATATGAGTGAAATCACTCTTCCCTGTGTTCCAATGGGCAATCCACCCAACCCTGAAATTTTCTGATGAAATACGTACGTTTCATCTTCTCTTACTTCCACATATATTTCAAAATCTGGATTTGACAGATCAACAGGCGCACCCACCTCATCAACCACCACCGAACCGCAGTAGGCCGCCATTTCCTGGCTGGTGAATTCATGCTGCCCCACACGGCGGCAGCGGATGGCGAAGCTCTGCTTACCTTGAAACTTTTTTTGCTTCACCAGTTCCTTAACATAATTTCTGAGTGTTTCCTTTATGGAATCATAATCTGTTCTGGTTTTTACTGAGGGACTGTAGGAAACCACTCCAAATATCTTTCCTAATGATTCCAGTGCCTGTTGATAGTTCTTGGGATAAAGGAATATTCTACCCTGAGTTATCGTTACATCTGCTTCTATCAAATTTTTAATATTAGATATTAGTCTTTTTTCAAATCTACTTCTAACTGGAGGGCTTTTAATCCCTATTTCGCCGTATCTTACTATGATCGGTCTTTTAGAGTTTTTCATTCATCGGGTGCTCCTATCTGGATATTCCTTAAATTGATTAATAAATGGTGTTTAATCAAGAAATTAGATAATTTCAATAATTATTTAAAAAAATTTTACTTCCTGGCCCGGGCCACCTTCTTAGCAGTTACCAGTTGCCCTATGGCAATTAAACCCACAAAGAATTT
>JAJRAE010000172.1 GCA_028682985.1 Methanobacterium sp. | reverse complement strand
CTGAAAATATTGGAAAATCAAAGGTTCTCTCAAGTAAGGAAAGATTACTCTCCATCAACCCACAAATAGATGTCGAAGCAACATATGGAGAATTAAATGTTGACAACGTTGATGGATTATTAAGGGATTGTGAAGTAGTAGTTGATGCCCTGGACAACCTTATCTCTCGGATCTTGGTTTGTAGAGTGGCCTATCAATTAAACATGCCATTTATTCATGGTGCGGTTCATGGTACAATGGGTCAGATAACCACTTTCACATCAAAAACCCCCCAATATGAGGAGTTATTTAAATTACCATCATGTAACCAGGATTTAACAGAGGAAATGATTAATCGTATTGGTAAGTTGAATTTGAATCCCCCACCTGTCATCGGTCCGGCGCCTAATATTGTAGGCTGTTTACAGTCCTTTGAAGCTGTCAAAATTCTCACAGGTAAATCTAATGTTATAAAGTCGCCTGATGTTTTGATGTTCGATCTTCTAAAAAAAGAACCTTTTTATACTGTTAATTATCAAATCTAAGATTAAGAACATCTGTGAGATTTTTATATCTTCATTTAGCTTTCAATCCAAAGATTGTTTCTTATCCTAATGAGTGAGCGGTTTAATGGAAAACTACGATACATTATATTATAAATCCCGTTTTTACTGGGTTTGGAGGACTTTTATTTTATGGATAGGTACTGCTCTTGGTTTTCTATCCATTGCCTATTTTTCTGTGGGTTTAACTCTAAATAGTTGGGAGGCAGCTTTTGTTGCGGCAGCTATTGTTGGTATTTTTAATGCCTTATTCTGGCCTATTCTATCACGTATACTACTTCCATTCATGGTTTTAACGGTGGGTGTGGGTTCTTTGCTGGTAAATGGCGGGTTAATCTGGTTAGCCACAGAATTTGTTGATGGAATAACCATAGAGGGAGCTGCAATTATTTTAACACCAATAGCCATGTCTGCTATCACCACTCTACTTATTGGTCTGGTAACTATAGATGATGACGCTGCCTGGTACCGCAGCATCCGTAAAACCGTTAAAAAAATGGACAAGAAAAAAATTAAAGACACACCCGGGGTAATCTTTATGGAGATAGATGGTCTGGCCCGGAATATTTTAATGGAAGCCCTGGAGAGGGGTGATATGCCCACCCTGAAAAGATGGATTGAACAGGGAAGCCATAAGGTTACTGGATGGGAAACCGATCTTTCCAGTCAGACCAGCGCCAGCCAGGCAGGGATACTTCATGGTAACAATGAGGATATTGTGGCTTTCAGGTGGGTGGAAAAGGAGAATGATAACAAATTCATGGTTTCCACTGGATTAAGTGACGCTCCTGTGGTGGAGGAGAGAATATCTGATGGCAAAGGTCTCCTCTCGGAAAGAGGGGCTAGCCGGTCCAACTTGTTCTCAGGTGATGCTAAAGATGTTATATTTACCTTCAGTCAACTAAAGGACACTGGTAAGTTTTACAATAAAGCCTGGGAGTATGTTTTTTCTAATTCCTCCAACTTCAGCCGCATTGTAAGTCTAATATTCTGGGATGCTCTTTTAGATTACAACTCCCAGTTGATACACTACATACGAAATATTAAGCCCCGCATATTCCGGGGTATTTTCTATCCCTTTGTCAGGGCAGGTGCCAACGTTTTTTTAAGGGAAATAACTACACTTGCACTTATGGGTGATATTCTAAAGGGTGAAATTGATGTTAATTACGTCACCTATTTGGGTTACGATGAGATAGCCCACCATTCCGGTACCCGGGATGAAGATGCTTTTTACGCTCTTAGAAATATTGATAAACAGTTCCATCGGGTTGAAATGGCCTCACATCTATCCCATCGAGACTATGAACTGATTGTTCATTCTGATCATGGCCAAACCAACGGCGCCACTTTTAAACAGCGATATGGGTATTCGCTGGAAGATATGGTGAAAAATCTCTTGCCTGATGCTGAGATATTTGCAGATATTTCACCCAGCACTGGTGATCATTTCTCAGTTGCTTTCAAAGCACCAATGGGTCGTTTTAAAAACTTGTACAATAACACAGCCGATAATGTCACTGATTACATTCAGAAATATCGTCCAGATGAAAAAAATGACCAAAAGGTTGGGAACAAACAAAAAGAGTCCGATATAATGGTTCTTGCATCTGGAAATATGGGTTTGATCTATTTAACTCAACACCAGCACAGATTGACCTTTGAAGAGATGAATCATTTATATCCAGATCTAGTTCCTGGTATGGCTAAACATGAGGGTATTGGCTTTATTCTCACTAAATCAGACAAACATGGCCCCCTGGTTATTGGAAAAGATGGCACTTATTATCTGGAAAATGACCATATAGAAGGAAACAATCCACTGGCAGATTTCGGTCCAAATGCAGCTGAACACCTTAAAAGAACCAATGGATTTAAATATACCCCTGACATTCTTGCTATAAGCCTTTACGACCCTGAAAATAATGAAGTGGCTGCCTTTGAAGAACTGGTAGGAAGCCACGGAGGTCTGGGAGGCGAGCAGTCCCATCCCTTTATTTTACATCCCATTGATTGGAACATAGTTGAGGGACTGATTGGTGCAGAGAATGTCCATCATTGCTTTAAATCAGAGATAAATAAGCTGAAAAATATATAATAGAAATTAATTTTTTTTACCTTTATTATATTTGGTATTCCACAACATTTATAAACAAGCAATAGGAAACTTATTTCCGGTGATAAATTAACCTTCACGGAGAGGAATTTTATGACAGATGAAATTGGAAAAGTAATTAAAAATATTGAAGACTGTGGCACAAAATTTGTAAGGTTGCAATTTGTGGATATACACGGAACTCCTAAAAATATGGCCATTCCATTGGTAAAATCTGGAGATATTGAAGATATTATAAAAGATGGATTACTCTTTGATGGTTCATCAATTGAGGGTTTTGCAGATATTAACAATAGTGATCTCATCTTAAAACCAGATCCCGATACTTTCTCAGCATTACCATGG
Source organism: Methanobacterium sp. (assembly GCA_028682985.1). Classification (GTDB taxonomy): domain Archaea; phylum Methanobacteriota; class Methanobacteria; order Methanobacteriales; family Methanobacteriaceae; genus Methanobacterium_A. The sequence goes on along the minus strand of JAJRAE010000172.1, from coordinate 6,213 downwards.
AGACCTGAAGAAAAAGGAACTTGCCGTTTTATATGTGATGTTTACTGGCCAGATGGAAAACCATATGAAGGTGATCCCCGTAACGTGCTTAAAAATGCATTGGATAAAGTACACAAACAGGGATATGAATACAACATCGGTCCAGAACCAGAATTCTTCATAATAGGAGAAGACGAATACGGAAGAATAGTACCAGCTGATGATGGAGTATACTTCGATGTGGAACCAGTAGACCAGGGAACAGACGTCAGAAGGGAACTGGTTTTGGGACTCGAATCACTGAACTTTGATATAGAAGTAAGCCACCATGAAGTGGGACCGGGTCAGCATGAAATCGACTTTAAATTCGACCGGGCCATGAAAACTGCTGATGCTGTAATAACATTCAAACAGGCCATTAAAGCCATAGTTGATAATCTAGGATATATGGTTACCTTCATGCCAAAACCATTCTTTGGAGTTAATGGAAGTGGAATGCACTGTCATCAAAGTCTATTTAAAGATGGTAAAAACTTATTCTACGATCCAGACGGTGAAAACCAGCTGTCAGAAGAAGCTCTTTATTTCACAGGAGGACTCCTAAAACATGCTAAAGCATTATCAGCTGTAGTGGCACCTTCCGTGAATTCTTATAAGAGATTAGTACCAGGATATGAAGCACCGGTATATATCTCATACGGAATGAAAAACAGATCCACACTGGTAAGAGTGCCTGCCTCCCGAGGAATAGGTACTAGAGTTGAATTCAGATGCCCTGATCCATCATGCAATCCCTACCTGGCCTTTGCAGCCATGTTGGAAGCTGGAATGGACGGAATTAAAAATAAAATCCATCCCGGTGAACCCACTGAACTCGATGTATTTGACTTAGATGAAGGACAACTTAACAATCTGGGTATTGATACTCTACCATCCAGTCTATGGGAAGCCTATCATGCCCTGGAAAATGATGAAATAGTGAAATCCTCTCTAGGAGATCATGTATATACAAAATTCATGGAATACAAGAAAAAAGAATGGGATGAATACCGGATACAAGTGTTCAAATACGAACAAGACCGTTATTTAACTATTTAATCCTAAATTTTTCTTTTATTCTCTTTTTAATTAATTTTCTTTAGTTTTATTATCTAAGTGTTATTTATAAAAAGTTTTAAATAAAATCCATCAGATAAACTAAATAAGTATTCAATAACTTTCCACGGTGTAAGAATGCCTGATGAAACTGATCGTAAAATGATGGAAATATTAAGGATCCTCGCAGATAAAGATGAAATACTAGGCGCTAAAACCATTGCACTGGAACTTAAAAAGAAAGGTTATGATTTGGGAGAACGCGCAGTGCGATATCACATGCGGATCCTGGATGAAAAAGGATTCACAGAACGTAAGGGTTACGCTGGAAGAGAAATAACTCCGAAAGGTCTTAAAGAACTGGAAAAAGGTTTAATATACGATCAGGTAGATTTTATTTTCTCTAAATTTGAAAACATGATCTATAAAACCACCCTTAATCCCCTTAATGCACAGGGGAATGTGGTGGTTAATACCTCCTTGTTTAAGGATAAAAAGGGAATAATGAAAATACTTAAAGAAGTATTTGAGAAAGGTATTGCAGTTAGTCCCTTTGTTAAACTCAGTCAACCAGTAGAAAATAAAGAAAACTACTTTAAACTGGACACCATATGCGGAACCACCATTGACGGCATGCTAAGACAGGAAGGAATACCAGTAATTCCCCAATACGGAGGGCTAGTGGAAATTGAAGATTACAAACCAACAAGATTCACTGAACTCATTGCATACAAAAAGACATCAATGACCCCCCTGGAAGCATTTACTGACCAGGAAATGACATCAGTACTCCAGGTGGCTAGGGAAGGAAATGGATCGATACCTGCTAATTTCCGCTTATTACCGCAAAGCGCCCGACAAAAAGCAGTGAAAACATTTAGGGATATGGAGAAAATAGGTGTCTCTGGGTTGATGAAAATTGGGGAAGCCGGCGAATCTGTACTGGGCATTCCCGTAGATGAAGACATGGTGGGAATCGCAGTGGTAGGTGGTATCAGTCCCCTCTGTGCTGCTAAAGAAGCAGGATATGATGTTAACATCCGTCTGGCGGAAAAAACTGTGGAATTCTCTTCTATGGAAAGATTAATAACCCCCCAACCAGTGTTGAAAACCACCAGCTCGATTAAGAGAGAAAAAGTTAAATTTCTACTATCAAAAGCCTGGAACCTGATTTACATGGTGGATTATGATCCTGAAACCCAACAAGGCCAGGTAATCACCAACATATCACAGGTAAACCAGAAAGACCAGGAAGAAGCTCTGGACATATTCAGTAAAGTTATGACCAGAAAACCTGAATATTGTGTAAGCAAATATTACCAGATAATCCCCGACATGGAAAAAGACAAGATAAGTATAGCTACCGTCTGCAGCCTGACCATTGAGGGAATATTACATAAAAAAGGGATCCCCGCCATCCCCCAGTATGGAGGTATTCTAGAAACACAGGATAAAAATCCCAGGTTCATAGAATTAACTGCATACAGTGGATCCTCACTTGATCCACATGAAATTTACATTTCCAAGGGTATGACCTCAGTACTGGAAGCAATCAGTGGAAGTGGAAGAATACTGGCCAGCTTAAAAGAAATACCCTACATAGCTCGTCAGGATGCAGTGGATGTGCTGAATGAAATAAAAGAAAATGGATTCTCCATTCTAGAAGTAGGTAAACCCAGCGAACTCATCTACAATGCCAAAGTGGAAAGATACCATGCTGGAATCGTGACACCTGGAGGATTAAATCCCCTGGCAGCTATCCGAGAGGCCGGAATTCATCTAGAACCTAAAGCAGTGGAGACTATGATGGATGTCTCCCAGATGGAAGAGTTCTAATTTATATTTATTTAGAAATAGCGCGTCCGGGATTAGCAAATAAGACCAATTATTCAGGTGCCTTTTTTAAATAGTAAATCTTTATTATTAATTAATAAATCTTTTATCTGATTTTTTTTCTTTGGCCTTATGATGTACTTCTTTAAGCCAGCCGATGCATATTTCTTCATCTTCATCTCGTTCCATTTGTGGAATATATGGCTTTATATCCAGTAACGGGGTTCCGTCAAGCACATCTACATTAGATATATGTATTATATTACCTGTAACTCTGTTATTTCGAACAACTGAAAGTCCTATAGGATTTGGTCGTTTTGGAGCTCTAGTTGCAAATAAACCTCTTATATTGTTATCTAGGAAGGGTTTAACCTTTAATTTAAATCCTTTTGACTTATGAAAATGGTAAATTAAAATTATATGTGAAAACTGGTCGATATCTGCCAGTCCAGCTATATATTCATCTTTTAGATGTACCTCTCCTCTTACACCACGTGCGCCTACAGGCTGGATGGGCATTCCCTCTAAATTCTTAAATGGGGATCTGATAACACCAATTGGCATATATTCAATGGTTTCCATTATCTAATCCTCTTAAATTAATATTGATCCTTTATTTCTAATTTGTTATATTACAGTAAATAATATCAACATAAAAATCTTAATTTATACATAGATATAGGTGAACCAAAATGGATGAAATATTATCAAAAATCGATGACCCGAAAATATTATCCCAGATTGAGAAGATAATTCCATTCCACGGCTATCTGAGCACAGGCGCATTTATTGGAATTCAGATGCTCACCATTGCCCAAAGATTACTGGATATTAAAGAGGATGATAAGGTATATGTTACCTGTGAAACATTTAACTGCTTGCCTGATCCTTTCCAGATACTTTGTGGCTGTACAGTAGGTAATAAAGGACTAAAGATTCTAGATTATGGTAAGATGGCCATGACCATTAACAAGGCAGCAAAGCCCGGTGATAAGATGGTGCAAGGTCTGAGGATTATTCTTGACCCTGCTAAAACAGCTGATTATCCTATTTTGCATGCTTGGTATATGAATGAGAGAAAAATATCCCACGAAGATGCTATATCTGAACTTATAAAGGCTGGTGACGCTGTTTATACCTGGGAATATGTTGATTTGCCCGTTCCTGTCAAGCTCAAAAAAAAGGTGGCCATATGCCGCAAATGTGGTGAATCCTTTGTGATTATAGATGATGAAGATTTTTGTCGGACCTGTTTCTAAATTAATTATTTTTATTTATTTTCTATTCAGATTGATTTGTTATTAATTTTAATTTTCTACTTAAATCTATTAGTATAATCCTGATAACGTTAAATATTATTTATAAAATATATTATCCACATTAAAGTGTTTTAAATACAATAAATTTTTAAAATTCAAATAGATATGTTTATATATGCATATCGATAAATTTCTTTCAACTACCATATGAGGAACAATAACATGAAAAGCAAGTTGATAATATCTATAATTATATTAATTGCAATTATTGGATTCGGAGTATATGGATACACTGCATATAACTCTTATTCAGAAAATGGAACTTTAATTGTCTATGCAGCGAGTAGTCTGGCCCCATCTATGAATGAAACCGCTGCTAAATTTAAATCACAGCATCCCAACGTAAATGTGGAGATTCATTATGGTGGAAGTGCTGATCTTATCAGTCAAATCACTCAGCTTAATAAATCGGCGGATATCATGGCTTCAGCAGATTACGGCTTAATAGATCAACGTATGATGCCCAATTATGCTACTTTTAACCTTAAATATGCCCGGAATGAGATGGTGATAGCATACACAGATAAAAGTAAAAATAGCAGTCAAATTAATAGTGACAATTGGTACCAGATCCTTTCCCAGAACGATGTCAAATTTGGATTTGCAGATCCCAACTCGGCACCAGCAGGATATCGGGGTGTGATGATGATACAGCTGGCTGAATCCTATTATAATAATTCAACTATATTCAGTACATTAATTGGCCAGAACACTGCAATTACCACCCAAATTAATGGAACCGGTTATATTATTAATAGTCCCACAAGCATCGATCCTTCATCAAAAGTTGTGATACGACCTGCGGTGGGAGAATTAATGCCTGTGCTACAGTCCGGTGCGGTTGATTATGTATTAGTCTATAAAAGTGACGCTGAACAGTTGAAAGGATCTGGAGTAAAATATATATCCCTCCCAGATAAGCTAAGATTATCCAATACTACATATGAACCGGATTATAAGAAAATTAAACTTGTGCAATACAGTGGCACCAATAAATCAAAAAATGTAACATTAACACCAATAGTATATGGGATTACACAGTTAAAAAACTCTCCTAATAGTAAACTTGCAACTGAATTTCTGGAGCTTCTTTTAAGCTCTGAAGGTGTGCAGATAACAAGAAATAACTTCCAAGATCCAATTACACCAGCAGAACCTACCAATGGTTCAACAGATATACCCAGCGCATTACAAAATTACTTAATTAAAATTTGAAATTTTTCATAAGGAGTTGCAATTATCTCCTTATCCCTATTCTTTTTATATTATATTTTCTAAATTAATTACAAGAATTCTGAAATTTTAACAACTTTATGGACAAAATTTATGAAAACTTTAGATTATACAACAATCTTTTTTGCACTCATGGGTTCATTTCTAGTGTTATTCATCCTGATACCCATAGTTAATCTTATTTTTTCATCAGATCCATCTTCAATCATTGCAGATTTTCAGGACAATCAAGTAATTAGTGCTATTTTCATAAGTGTATATTCTGCTCTGGCTGCTACTATAATAGCCCTTATATTTGGTATTCCCCTGGCATACGTACTGGCCAGATATGATTTTACAGGAAAAGGATTTGTGGAATCAATTATCGATGTGCCGATTGTGATCCCTCATACTGTGAGTGGCATTGCTCTATTATTAATCTTCACCTCAACTGGAATTCTAGGAGCCCCGTTAAGTAAACTGGGCTTGACCTTTACAGATGCTTTACCAGGAGTGGTTATTGCCATGTTATTTGTCAGTGCTTCATTTGTGGTTAATTCCGCCCGGGAAGGATTTGAAGGAGTGGACCCCCGCCTGGAAAAAGTGGCAAGAACACTGGGATCTGGAAGCATGCGAACCTTTTTTGTTATATCCCTACCTTTATCCCTACGTAGCGTCGTGGTCGGTGCTATTATGTGCTGGGCTCGGGCTATAAGCGAATTTGGGGCCATAATCATCCTGGCTTACTATCCCCTGGCAGCTCCCACTCTTATTT
>JAJRAE010000064.1 GCA_028682985.1 Methanobacterium sp. | reverse complement strand
TATCGTTAAATAGAATATTTATAGAATCAAAAATTAAAAGAATATAAAGGCATGTAAATAAATAAAATCAGGAGTTTATAAATGAAAATAGGTTTTACCACCCTCTCATTATTTATGAAATCATTTGAAGAATGGTTAGAGACAGCTTCAAAAGATGGATTTAACATGATGGAGATACTGTGCGAAGGCCCACACACATGGCCCAGAACAGCATTAAGCTTTGATATAGAGGTTTTCCAGATATTTGAATCCTATGATATAGATAATTACCTACATGCTCCCACCATTGATATGAATCCAGCCAGCCTCAATCAGGGCATGAGGGAAGAAGCTTTAATTCAGATAAAGGAAACAGTTGACATGGCGGTTAAAATTGGGGGCCTGGCTATAACCGTCCATCCGGGTATGATACATAGGCTTGAAGATCGAATCAGGGATATGGGGAAATATTATGCATTGGAAACACTCACCCAAGCCAACGAATATGCTGAAGATCAGGGGGTTATCTTATCAGTGGAGAACATGCCCAACAGATATGCCTATTTCTGCAACAATGTGGAGGAGCATTCTCATTTCATAAGGGAAACCGGTGCCCAGGCAACTATTGATCTGGGGCATGCCAATACAAATGGGGATATTAAACCATTCCTGGCCATGGAAGATATCTGTTACTACCATTTAAGTGATAATAACGGTGATAAGGATCAGCACCTCAGCCTGGGAGAGGGAAATATAAATTTAAAACTCTTGAATGAAATAGATAAAGTAATAATTGAACTTAACAATTATCAGAATGTCTTAAAAAGCAGAGAAGTCTTCATGAACTGTAGGGGGAATAAATAATGTCCAGTGAAGTATATTTCGCTGATTTAAGATCAAGAAATCCCAACGAAAACAAAGTAAATAAAATCAAAAGGTTATTTGATGAAAGCAGCCTCCAAAGCACAGTGGAGCGTAACGGTTTAACAGCGGTAAAAATACATTTTGGAGAAGCAGGAAACGATTCGTTTATTCAACCGTTATTTATAAGGCCATTGGTTGAAAAAATAACCGAAAACATGGGAAAACCATTTCTAACAGATACAAACACCCTTTATTACGGCAGCAGACATAATTCTGTACAGCATCTTGAAACAGCCATAATCCACGGATTTGATTATGCAGTGGTGGGTGCTCCTTTGATCATTGCAGACGGACTCCAGGGGGAGAACTGGAATGAAGTAGAGGTTGATCTGGAACATTTTAAAGAAGTTAAAATAGCCGGAGATATACTAAGCGCTGACAGTATGCTGGTTTTATCCCATTTTAAGGGGCATCCCATGAGTGGTTTTGGAGGTGCTCTTAAAAATCTGGCCATGGGATGTGCCGCGGCCCCGGGAAAAATAGAACAGCATGAATGTGCTAAACCAATAATATCCGACTCCTGCTCAGCCTGCGGTGTATGTGTGGGTGAATGCCCAGTATATGCTATGTACATGAAGAATGAGAGTTCTCAGATAGACTATGATATGTGCATCGGATGCAGCCACTGCCTGGAAATCTGCCCGGACTCCGCAATTAAACTGAACTGGGATGATATGCAACCGTTTATGGAGAGGATGATGGAATACGCTTACGGCGCAGTTCAGGATAAAAGGGGAAAGGTTGGTTATATGAATTTCCTCCTAAACATCACACCTGACTGCGACTGTGTAACCTGGAGTGATGCCCCGTTGGTACCGGATATTGGTATACTGGCATCTAAAGATCCAGTAGCACTTGATCATGCCAGTTACAACCTGGTGAACCAGCAAAAAGGATTTAAAGATTCCATGCTCCACCATAACCATGAAGAAAATGCAGATAAATTTAAAGGAGTATGGGGAAAAGTGGATGGACTAACTCAGCTTAAATATGCCGAAAAAATAGGTCTAGGCTCCATGGACTATGATTTAATAAAAATAGATCATTAATTAAGAATTAAGTTAAACAAAATTTAATTAGGAAAATGAAATCCATTAATACTAAAGATAAAAATATTCCAATGAGTACTAAGCGGATTGAAACTTTAGTTGACGGTATTTTTGCAATTGCCATGACTCTTCTGGTGTTGAGTCTTAACGTCCCCCAAATACCTTATCCTGCTACTAATGAACAGATTCTGGATGTTCTCATTCGGATGGCACCCCAATTTTTTATCTATATCTTAAGTTTCATCCTACTGGCCACATTCTGGAGAATCAATCACACTCAATTCAATTTGATTACAAAAACTGATCAGAAACTGTTATGGATAAATGTTTTTTGGCTTCTTCTGGTGGCTCTGGTTCCATTCTCCACCAATTTGGTGGGTGATTATGGTTATCTTACTGTGTCTATGGTTTTTTTTGATATCAATCTATTTTTAATAGGAGTATTATACAATTTGAATTGGCATTACGCAGTTAAACATAACTTCTTAGATCATACAGTTGACCAGGATTTCTTAAAATCTCGCAGAACAGTAAATTTGTCTTTACCTTTCTGCGCTTTGATAGCCGCTGGACTGGCATTCATCACTCCTGAATACAGTTCCCTGGTTTACTTTTTAATTTTCTTTGTAAAACGGTTTCATTTATAATAGTTAATGTAAAAAAAGGACTTAATTAATATATTTAGGCCTAAAAATTTCATTGAATGTATTAAAATTCTCATACAGTGTTTATTAAAAAAGATTCTACAGTAGAAAAAAGGTAATTCATATTTTCTACAGTAGACCCGCATTTCCTTTAAAAATCAATTTTCAGAATATCTTTTAAGTTGTAAACAATTACATCAGCGGTTTTATACAATTTTTCTGGAACAGTTTCTTCCTGCTGTAGGGTTAATACTCCTACATCTGCTTCTTCAATAGCAAGCAGGTCATTGGCGCTGTTTCCAACCATCATCACTTTGAAATTCTTTTTCAGATAGCGAACAATTTCTCTCTTCTGCCGTGAGTCAGCAGTTCCACAAACATTATCTTGAGAAATGTGGATGAAACGGGCCAACTGTTCCAGAGATTTGGTGCGGTCGCCAGATGCCACATAAATCTCCGTCCCCCTGTTTTTTAGTTCCTTGATTACCATTGGAACTTCTTTAAACAGCTTACCACCAGCGGTGATTATGAACTCAATGATCCCGGTATCGATGTTCATGATGAACCCGGAACCACTGCAAATCTGCACATTGTAATGTTTATCCATCACAGCCTTTATGGTGTCCTGAATATCAGCCACCTGGGACGGGTCTTCCTGTATGATATCCAGAATTTTATTTTCATCGATATCTACACTGGAATAACTGACATCAGTTTTTAGTTTATTTCTTTTAATAAAATCATGTATTGTCTGGTGGGGCCTGGCATTTATTATACATTTAGATGGGTCTGTCTGGAGCACAACCAGAGCCCGGTTAACATTATAATCAACTATATCAATGGAACTCACATGATCACATATTTTACCGGTTCTCATATTCTTAACAGCCCGATAACGTTTAATCAAAGTACCGGAGTTATCAAAAACAACTGCTTTGGCCTTTTCCATAATAACCACTTATCTAAAAATGAATTTAATGATTTCCCATATATAATTAATCCTTTTCTTGTTTATGATTTTAATTCAGGTAATCAACCCCAAAGTTGTTAGGATGTTTGTTTGGGAGATGTAGAGGAAATATATACCTAAGACTATTAAGAATAGTCCACAGATTTTCATTAAAAGATTGTAATGTTCCCTACTAATAAACTGAGAACCTTTACTGCTGAAAAAGGAGACAGTGCTGTACCAGCCCAGATCAGCTGACCAGTGCCCTACCAGAAATCCAACCAGCCCCACTAAGCCGGCTATTTCCAAACCTTTAAATAGAAATGCCAGTCCAATGGTGGCCCACCAGATGAAGAAGTACGGATTGGAGATGCTGGTTAACACCCCTTTTAAAACAGATCCATATTTACCCGATTTATTTTCAAAATCAGTCGGAGTTTCCAGTTCAACTGTCGAGCGGGAGGTGGTAAATCCCATATAAATAAGCATCACACCACCCAAGGTTCCTATAATTATGGCGGCGGATGATGATCCCACCAGCCAGCTGAAACCAGCCATAATAAATATAATCAGTGAAAATTCCGTTATAAAATGACCTAATATCATTAAAGGTCCAGTTATACTACCATTCTTAACAGAATCAGCAATGGTTACCGTTAGCATGGGACCGGGCACCAGTGCTCCAGATAATCCCACAGCAAAGGAGGTTAGGATAAAAAGAACAAGTTCTAGCACTTTAAATTCCACTAAAAAATTTTTATTCTAAGAAGTTAATCTTCAGACCTACACCCTTTGAAACGGCCTTCTCCCAGATGTTCCAGGCAGTAACTATATCCTGCACAGCCAGACCAGTGCTGTCAAAGACAGTTATCTCTGTATCTGATTCTCTTCCTGGTTTATCTCCATTAACTATTTCCCCTATACGGCCTTTTATATCGCTTTTCCGGATAGTGCCTTCCCTGACAGGTATGTTTATTTCTCCACTATGACTGGCCTGATCCCAGCAGTCAATAAATATTTTGGATTTTTCAATTAAATGGCTTTCCAGCTCCTGTTTACCGGGTGCGTCAGCTCCCATTGCGTTTATATGGGTTCCATCATCCACCCAGCTTCTCTTAATTATGGGGACCCGGCTGGGGGTGGTGGAGGAAATAACATCTGATCCTTGCACAGCTTCTTGTATGGTTTCCACTGCGCGCGCATTTAGTCCATATTTATCCCGGATCATTTTAGCGAAGGCTTCCCGGTGGTTACAGGTTCGGCAGGATACTTTCACCTCTTCAATATCTATAACCTCTTTAATGGCCATTAGCTGGGTTAAAGCCTGCATTCCAGCACCTACCAGGCCCAGTACTTTGGAATCTTTCCGGGCCAGGTATTTGGTGGCCACTCCACCGGCTGCTCCGGTTCGCATGTTGGTGATCCAGGTTCCATCCATAACTGCCAGTGGGAAACCTGTTTTAGGGTCCACCAGCTCTATTAATCCCATAACTGTTGGTAGATTGTATTCCTTGGTATTCCGTGTGTGTACATTAACGTTTTTTACACCGGCCTGGTCCAGTCCCCTGATAAAGCAGGGCATAATACGAAGATCTCCTTCATATTTATTGAAAAACAGGTACATTTTTGAGGGCATCTGCACTTTACGATTGGCATCCACAGAATATGCGGTTTCTACATATTCAATAATTTCTTTCATATCACTAAGTTCTTTAATATCACTTTGTTTTAAAAGAAGGGTTTCGTACATGTTTGGTTTCTCCATAAAATTATAGATATAAATTTAAAACCTTTAAATTTGGGCAGTAATTACCAAGGTTTTTAATGTGAATTATATTATTTACTTAATAAAGTAATTTCGAGTAACACAAAATTTTGGAGAATAGATTATATTGAAATTAAACCAAAGATTCTGGGAAATAGACTTTTTACGAGGAATAGCCGTTATATTAATGATAATTTTTCATTTCCTCTTCGATCTAAGCTTCTTTGGAATATTACCTCTTGATCTTACATCAGGTATTTTATGGTTTTTTCCTCGCTTAATTGCTGGAATATTTATTTTCCTGGTGGGAATATCCCTTTACTTAAGCTATGCACGCTCTGAAAATCTCGGAACCTTTAAAACAAGCAGTGAATTTTTCATGAAATATCTTAAAAGAGGTGTTTGGATATTCTCACTGGGTTTATTCATCACCCTGGCTACATGGATATTCATACCATCTGAGTTCATAATATTTGGAATTCTACACTTCATTGGACTGGCCATAATACTGGGTTATCCTTTATTAAAGTTAAATGAAAAATACAGATACTTGAATTTATTTACCGGTCTGATTTTAATAATCAGCGGTATTTATCTGGCCGGTTACACCTTCAACTTCCAGTGGCTTCTGTGGCTGGGATTTATCCCCCAGAATCTGTATACAGTTGATTATTTCCCGTTATTACCCTGGCTGGGAGTGATTTCCATGGGAATATTTATGGGAAGCATATTATACCAAAATTACAAAAGAAAATACGTTTTACCAGACCTATCCAGATATTCATCAATTAAAATATTCACCTTCCTGGGAAGACATTCCCTAATTATTTATTTCATACATCAACCCATCCTGATAGTTTTATTATACTTATTAGGTGTTGTAAATCTATCCTACTTTTTTTAAGATAGATAAGGAATAATTCATCAAATTTTTATACTGGGCCATTAAAATTAATAATCAAATCTATTAAAGCTTATTTGAATTGAACATATCCATCGTCTATATTAAATTTAGCCAATTTTTAACCATCCAAACTGTTTAGGTGTAAATTCCATGAATATTCTAGAGAAAACTGAAATTATTAAAAATCATGAATTAACTGCATTAGAAAATCTGGAACAGTATAATAAGGAAATAGATAGGAAGAATTCCAGTTTAAATATATATCTGGAAACTGATTATGATCAAGCCAGGGAGACAGCAGTAAACATCGATAACCGTATAAAAAATGGAGAATCTGTTGGTAAATTAGCTGGCATGGTTATCGGTGTCAAGAGCAACATTAACGTGGAGGACTTCCACATCACAGCAGCATCCCGTACACTGGAAAACTATCTGGGAAGCTACAATGCCACTGTGGTAAACCGGATAAAAGAAGAAGATGGTATAATCATTGGGGTTACCAACATGGATGAATTTGCAGCGGGAAGCTCCACAGAAACCTCTTACTTTGGACCCACCGAGAACCCGGCAGCTCCTGGACGCATCCCTGGGGGGAGCAGTGGTGGAAGCGCAGCCGCAGTGGCTGCCCAGATTTGTGATCTGAGCATAGGTTCAGACACCGGTGGATCAATACGAAACCCTGCATCACACTGTGGGGTTATGGGATATAAACCCACTTACGGGGCAGTATCCAGGCAGGGGCTTCTGGATCTGGCCATGAGCCTGGATCAGATCGGGCCCTTTGCTTCGGACGCCGGGGGTATTGCATTAATGTTGGATATAATGGCTGGGTTTGATGACCGGGAATGCACCACCATAAACTGGGAACTACCCCAATTCACTGAACTCACCAGTGATGCGCCAGACTCCCTTAAAGGGATGAGGTTGGGGGTGGTGAAGCAGTTTCTGGAAGTATCAGATGAAGCTATAGTTAATATTATTGAAGATTCCATCAATAAAATGGAAGAGGCAGGGGCTGAAGTAGTTGAATTAAGCTTTGACTACGTCGATTTATGCCTGCCCACCTACTACCTCATTAACTATGTTGAGTTCTTCTCAGCCACCCGAAAATATGACGGCCGAAAATACGGATATAAAATAGAGGACGTCTGTGGAGAGGAAGTTCTCCGAAGGATCCATATAGGCTCCTACATCAGCCAGAAGGAGTACAGCGGAAAATATTATAAAAAAGCATTGCAGGCCCGTTCACTCATCAGAAAAGAAATAACTAGACTCCTTAAGGATGTTGATTCCATTGTAGGCCCCACTGTACCCAAATTGCCCCACAAACTTGGTACTTCCCTGGAACCTATGGAGATGTATGCCTATGATACACTAACCGTCATAGCCAACCTGGCCGGCATACCCGCTGCCAGCATGAAAGCAGGGGAAGTAAATGGAATACCCGTGGGACTGCAGTTCCAGGCTAAACCACTGGAAGATGGTAAAATAGTGCAGTTAATGGCCGCATATGAGGCGTTAGATTAAATTTCCTATAAATTTTATTTTTAATACTAAAGTGGAATTCGCATGAAAATAGGTATTCTCTATGTAAAAGGTTCTCTACCTCTGTTTGAGGATTTTGGTAATCTTCCCACTCATACTGTTAATCAGTATGGGCTGGTCAAGGGTGTGAAGGCTCATAAAGTATTGGATGGACTTATACTGCCGGGTGGGAGTATGGTTGAATCAATAAACATCACCCCAGAATTACAGGGAGAAGTAGAAAAGTTAGCAGTCCGGGGCAGCTTTATATTGGGCATGTGCTCTGGTTTTCAGCTTCTGGCCGAGAGCACCAACATCGGGAGAAAATCACCCTGTCCCATTATTAAAGAGGGAATGGGACTGCTTGATGTGACTTTCAGCCCTCTGATAAGCAACGACCGGGTAGAAGCAGAAATTGTTGACCAATCCTTCCTAACTAAGGGGATGATAGGAGACAAAGTAACCGGTTTTCACTGTCACACCTATGGTCAAATACAGGGAGAAGCCACCCCTTTATGCTATTCCCGGGTAAGAAGAGTGAATTATCAGGATAATGACCAAAAAGTCCTCTCTGGCGTTCGTAATGATGAAGGTAATGTGGTGGGCATTATGTTGCACGGTTCTCTTGATGAGAACCCCCAATTCGTCCAGAACATCCTAAACTATTTAGATGCTACTGAGAAGGATGTTCGGGAGGTTCATATACAGAACCAGAAACTCACTGAGAAAATAAGAAGAGAACTGGGGGTGAATACCAATATCTTCGCTGATAAAATCAACTCAATACCTGAAACCATAGCTGGAGGGGATAATCTTGCTCATATATCAGATTACCCTCCCATGATAATGATGGGCAGCACAGGCTCTGACTCAGG
>JAJRAE010000018.1 GCA_028682985.1 Methanobacterium sp. | reverse complement strand
TTTACTATTAATAACATCGATAAATTACATGTTAAGTGAATATTTACAATTTTATAATATCAATAAATTTACATGTTAAATGACTATTTACAATTTTATAATTATCAATAAATTTACATGTTAAATGACTATTACAATTTTATAATTATCAATAATTTAATAAGTATGATTTTATTTAAAATTGAAACTTGCCCCTTATTTAAAAATAATTGAATCGTCTTTACGGAAGGTGAGAGAACCCTTTATCTCTATATCTTGTGGTAAACGGCCATGAGATGCGTTTATAATGGCCTCAGTTAGGTTGAAATTCACCAACCTTCTTAAAGCAACAAAGGATGTAGTTAACCTGGGGTTTATTTCCAGGATGTATATTTCATCTTCCTCATCATCCATCACCAGATCTACACCCACGTAACCCCGAAGCCCCGTAATGGATTTCACTGCGTTTTTTGATAATTCCAGGGCCTCATCTGAGAGTCGATGTTCGTATGGTACTTCACCACCATTATAAACTAGTCTGCCGTCTTTCAATAAAATATCCTGTCGGTTTAAACTGATGGGGGTGGCCTTTTCACCAGTGCTGAGAACGCTTACACTGGCACTCGCACCTTTTTGATAATCTTGTAATATAAAAAAGGGCAGTTTGGTGGTTTTTTTAATCTGGGCCGATGCTCTGATGAACTCTGCGTAAGACTGTACAATACGTACCCCGGAGCAGGAAACACCATCTGCAGGTTTAACCAGCATTTTATCTAACTTGGACATCTGATTTTTATATTCTTTCAGTTCATTGAAGAACACTTTCTCACTATTTATAAGGGGAAATTTATCCTCCAGTAGTTGATAGGTTCTATATTTATCTGAACAGGCCAGAACAGCTTCAGATGAGGAACCAATTACTTTGATGTTATTTTCCTCCAAAAGATGGGTGATGTTGTACAGGATCCGGTCTTCTTCAGGCGCCACAGCTAAACAGGCATCATAATTTGAGATATTCTCATCCAACCATAATGATAAATCACCGTTAATAGATATCGGTGTGCAATTGCTACTGGATTTAAGTTCAGGTGAGTCGGATGATATTAGGTAACTGGTATTTGCATTATCTAAATCATCCACTAAACCTTTCAGCATGTGCGTCCCTTCTACGGTTAATGATGGATCATCCAGACCTAGGGCAGTGGCATATTCAAAAATAAGTAGTTTCAAAATTAAATCGATCTCCTAGAAAATTTTAATAAATTTTTTTTATTAGTTTCCATTTAAATATTGGACTGGCTTCTTTCCAGGATGATTGTTTTTCCTTTTAGTGGAAGGGAGGCATGGGGAAAAACTGCTTTATGGTTCTCAAAAGCCATAATCACACGGCTTTTTGGGTTTTTATCCTCATATGTTGAGACGTCTATGTTTTCTTGTACATTCAATATGAAACGGCCTTCCATCCCTCCGATATTCTCTGGTGGTGTTATCTTCAACTTACCCTCATGTTGGCTCTTTAAGATTATTTCCACTATTTTTTGGGAGGTTGTCCCATCTCCATAAGGATTTATGGCCTGACTCATCTTCTGATAAAGCTCTTCATTTCCTAATATTTCCTTAGCTCTACTGACTATCAGGTCTTTATCAGTTCCAACCAGGATATTTCCACCGGCGGTAACTGTTTCCGGGCGTTCAGTATTATATCTGAGAGTTATGCAGGGTAGGTCCATGGTTATGGCTTCTTCCTGTATCCCTCCTGAATCTGTTATAACCAGTCTTGTATGGGATAGGAGCACCAGAAAGTCGAGATAACCCACAGGTTTAATAAGCTCAATATGGTCCGACTGAACCAGCCGATGATAAAGGTCTAACCTTTTCAGGGTCTTGATTGTTCTGGGATGCACCGGGAATATTATCCTGGTCTCATTAAGCTCCAGAAGGGCGTTAATTATGCTGATAAGTCTTTCTGGATTATCGGTGTTTTCAGCCCGGTGTAAGGTTAAGGTAATATAATCTCTCTCCAGGTCCAACTCTAGCCCGGATCCTTTTTCTGCAATCTTAAGATTTCTTATAACCGCATCAACTACTGTATTTCCTGTTATGTGAATATCATGGGGATTTAATCCTTCAAAAATTAGATTTATGGCGGATTCTTCTGTAGGTACAAAAAAGAGCTGGGAACATATATCGGCAACCACCCGATTTATCTCCTCAGGCATGGTCTTATCATAGGATCTTAGGCCGGATTCCACATGTCCAATAGCAATATGCATTTTACCCGCTGCCAGTGCTCCGGCCATCACAGCGTTGGTATCACCCTCAACCAGCACAATATCTGGATTTTCAGATGAAAGTATCTCCTCAATTCCTTCAAGCATAATAGCAGTTTGTTTTCCATGGGTTGTTGAACCCACACCTATGTTGTAGTCTGGTTGGGGAAGTTCCAGGTCCTGGAAAAATTGTTCCGACATTTCCTGGTCGTAATGTTGTCCGGTATGTATTAATATATAATCCAAGCCCTCTTTTTTAACTTCATCAATTAAGGGGGACATCTTTATTATTTCTGGACGGGTTCCAATTATAAATGCGATTTTCATTTAAATACCTGCTAAATTTGGATAAATGAACTTTTTAATCTTAAATTTTTCACAAATAATGAATTAACTTTTAATCTGCTGATCTTTTTCTGCGAGCTCTGTATTCTTCAAAAACCTTTAATATTTCTTCATTACTTTCCTGGATCTGTCTGCTTTCTATTTTATCTTTCCAATTGAGTATTTCTTTTTCTAAATTCAGGGCGTTAATCAGGGCGAACTGGTCTATCATCTTTACTTCCATGCTTTCAGCATGAAGTAGAGGTACCAGGTTTTTTTCAAATTCTTTCTGGGCATGGTGGGATATTTTATCCCGGATTAGAACTGCCTTAACACCCATCTTAATAAGTTGTTGGGCGGTCTGCGAACCCCCTCCTTCTGAGCTTGAGAGAAGCACCACATCTCCCCTCTTGATTTTCCAGTATTCACAGGCCTTCAAAATCCCTTCTCTGGTGAAATTTTCAATTATCTTCACAGGCAGAGATTTGTTTGTTAGGGTTTGATTCTGGATATTCTCTAAGGAATTAAGATTCTCTTCCAGTTCTACTCTTAACTTCTTCTCTTTATTATATTTGTCCTGTAATTTTTTTATTAAAGATATTTTGGATAACAACTCTCTTTCCTGCAGGATATTCTGGGAATAATTAAAATGCAGTCTGTCAATTTTCTCTGACAGTTTTTTATTCTCTCTGCTTAGGTTTTCAATTTCTTTTTCTAGGGATTTATTCTTATTTTTAAGGTTGTTAATCTGGTTTTCCTGCATTTTTATTCTATTTTTAAGTTTGCTCTCTGTGATATCTGCCTTTTTAGTTTCTTTTTTATCATATTCCACATCTGGAGAGGCTTCATCTTTATAAGGGGATTTTCCCGTATCCTGCACGATCTTTATGGCTGTGCTTATTGCTCTTCCGTTAATGAACATCTTCTTAATAAGATCGGCCTGTTCCGGGTTTAGATTAATTTCTGATGCGCGTGTGTCTATTTGTTCCAGTTTTTTCCGGTAAGAATTATATGTCCTAATAGAGGATGCTAGGGCATCACGCTGATGAGCGTCATGGGGTATTAATTCTGGGTTAATTGTTTTGGATTTCTCCTCTGATCTTTTCTCATCTAGAAAGGTTTCCACTAGGCCCATCTTTGATCCAACTGACATGTCTCTTTGGGGATAATCCAGTTTGGCATTTAGGCTTGCTGCTAATTTTTTAACCATTTTTGGAGGTGGGCTTACATCTGTGGATATTATAACTGTTTTTCCAAATTTGATGATGTGATTAATTATCTCTGCCCGGGGAATTTCTTTATAGCTTTTTACTGATAGGATCTTTCCTCCCAGATCCATTACGGCTATTCCTGCTGTTAGACCGGGATCAAATCCTACTATGATTCCCCTATTTTTTATATGGTCGTTATTTTCAAAGGTGGTTGTATTTGATTTCTGATTATGATTTATCAGATAATTTCCTCCTGGGAAAAATTTAATTCTATTTATATGAAATATCTGGCTTATCTGGTATTTATTATTTACACCAGAATCAGATTATAGGACATATAATGCAATTATTTGATATTATCATAGTTTAAAATTAATATTTCTATCAGCAGGTTCTTATTACATCAGATTTTTTAGCATATCCCTTTCTGATAGAGTTATTGTCTGATTTTTAATATACTCCTGTTTAAGATAAGAATAAAATGAATTTTTCGCATATAGATCTTCCTGAAAATTAATGCCAGGATAGGTTACATCCATCAGTATCAGGCCTTCCGGGGGCATGGGCCTTATTGCTAAATCTATGTTTGGATTGAAATAATTTTCTAGCTTTTCTTTATTTAAATCTCCTTCCCCCACAAGCAACAGAACAGAGACTATTTTTCGTATCATGTTCCATAGAAAGCTCTCTCCAAAAACGTCTATCTGTATTTGATCCTTTCCTTTTTTAATCTCAAGTTTATCAATGGTCCGCACGGGATTTCTCTCACTTCTTTTAGAGAAATTAGAGAAATCATGGGTGCCTATAAAATATAGAGCAGCCTCCTCCATATCATCAAAATTGAAGTCATCGGTGAGAAGGGGCCATATATATCGGTAATGCCTCTGAAGTGCGTATCTGACCTTAAATTGCAGGGGGACCTTTGCCTGGGCTAAAATCCGGATGCTCTGGGGTAGAGAGTTGTTAATCTGGTTGATTCTAACTCCTTCCCTACTCAGGAATGATATAACATTTCCCAGAGCATGCACACCCCGGTCAGTTCTGCCGGCGATGCCAAAACCGCATTTATCCACATTCGACACCACACCGGCTTCTTCCAGACTGGATAGAAGTTCACTTTCCACAGTTTTTAGTCCGGGCTGTCTTTGAAAACCATAGTAATCGCGGCCCAGATAGGCAATTTTTAAAGCTACTCTTCTCATTTAATTTATCCTTAACGTTTTTTAGATTTTTATAAGGTTTCTTTATATCAAATTCTCCAGGAGTATTTTAAACCCGATTATAATCAATATTAATCCGCCGATTATTTCTATCTTATTTTCAAAGAGATGGCCGATGTTTTTACCAATATAGACACCTATAAAGGAAAAGGCAAATGTTACCAGTCCGATAATGATTATAGGGATTAATATGGAGGTGTTCAGGAAGGCAAAGGTGACACCCACTGCAAATGCATCTATACTGGTTGCTATTGAGAGAATTAGCAGTTCTCTAAAAGAAAAGACGTTACAAACATCTTCATCTGCAGATAAAGCTTCATAAATCATCTTAACACCTATTAAGACCAGTAGAATGAATGCAATCCAGGGGGCGAAGGTGGATATCAGGTACTGCAATTGTATGCCGGATAACCATCCGAGGACAGGCATGAAAGCCTGGAATCCCCCGAAAAACAGGGCTATTATCAGGGCATGTTTGATGTTGAATTTCAGATTTAATCCCATGGTGATAGAGACGCTGAAGGCGTCCATGGCCAGTGCAATTGCTAAGAAAATAATAGAAATAAAATCCATGATTGTTACCTTAAACTTTTAATTATTTATTGTTAAATTTTTGAGTAATTAAATTCTAAAACTAATATTTAATAACTAACATATGTAACATAATCATTTTTTGCTGTTAGATATCTTTTATTAAAAATATTCTGGAGAAGAAATATCTTGTTCGATCAACTAATACTATATCTGGAAAGTATACTGCTAGCCTATGGTCCTATCGGCGTACTTATGGGTAGTATTGTGGAAGAAATAATAGCACCCATTCCTTCTACTCTGGTAATTATGGGAACCAGCTTCGTAGTCCTTAAAGGGGCGGCTATCAACCCTGAAACACTTATTACCCTGTTTACGAGTGTGGTACTGCCGGCTTCTGTTGGGGTTACCGTAGGTTCATCAGTGATTTACATACTGTCCTATTATCTTGGTAAGGAATTCATAGAACGTTGGGGCAAATATTTAGGGGTCTCCTGGGAGAACATAGTAAAAGCCCAGAAGAGATTCGAAAAAAGCCGATCCGATGAGATACTTCTGTTTACGGTTAGGGCTGTTCCTGTGGTGCCCAGTATAGCCATAAATGTTTTTTGCGGATTCATAAGATACGATATAAAGAAATTCCTAATAATCACCTTTACCGGAACCATGGTAAGAGCTTTTATACTGGGATTTCTGGGCTGGCAATTCGGAAGCCTGTACCAATCCATCTCCACCCAGATATCTTACCTGGAAGAGCTAAGCCTTGTTTTGATAGTCTTAATTGTTTTGATATATTTCCTTTACCAGAAATATGAGAAGAAGAGCAGGTGAACAATTTTTTTTATTATTTAGTTTTCTTTACCCGGTTTTTAAGCCGGACAATACCATAAATCACAAAACCAACTACAATAATAAGAATTATAATCCATATCAGTACGGTAGCCCAGGTCAAAATCCAATTACCAATTGTTTCTAATATTCCCATTCAAAATATTATGTTTTCATTAGTTAATTAACTTAAGTGCATTGACTTGTACAGAAAGAAACTATTATGAATAATCCATTATATTATTTTTAACCGCCAAGGACTATGACAGGGTTAAGGGGAACATGCAAATAAAGGGTAGAATAGGTTTGACCCCGGCTGGTTAGAATGATGGGTATCTGAGTTTCTGGAGAATCACATAAAATAAATGAACTTTAGATGATATAATAAAAAAAGGTGTATATCATGGTAAAACTAAAGGGCTTTGACAATATAGAACTAAAGAAAGAAAAAATTATGAACATTGGAAGTATAGCCAGAATTAACCAAGTTATAGAAATACTGGAAGGGTTAGAACCAACTAAGGAAATAACAGATTGTATTGAATTACTGGAAGAAATAAAAAAGATTGAAGGGTGGTAGGGGGTATAATCCTAACCTGACTTGCCCTATTAATTATTGGAGGATACAATCATGGTAATTCAGATAAATAATTTTAATAATGATATTAAATTTTATGGAGGAATGCAATAAAATTTGCATTATTACAATTTTATGATAATAATCCCCGCAGTGGACATAAAAAACGGTAAGTGTGTACAGCTGGTGCAGGGCCAGCCCGGCACCGAGCAGGTGGAAATTGATAACCCGGTGGAGGTTGCATTAAGCTGGCAGGAAAAGGGTGCTTTGATGCTTCACCTGATAGATCTGGACGGTGCTTTTGGAGATAACAAG
>JAJRAE010000160.1 GCA_028682985.1 Methanobacterium sp. | reverse complement strand
CAGAATCTATAGATTCTTGAAGCATTTTTTGAGTTTTACCCTTCATTATATGCGTTAACGGTCCTTCCCAGGATTCTTCTGTTTTTATAATTGTATGATCATCCTTAACTTCAAGTTTCCAAATATGAACTGCTTTAATACCCATAGTTTTACCGGTCCAGCTCAACTCATTTGGGGGATCAACTTCCTTGAAAACAGAATTGATGGATATAGAACGTGCTTTCCACCTGAATTTTGATCCGACTGCCACTTCGCCCTCCAGAGACGCATTTTTAACATCAGGATTCCATAGGGGCCAATTTTCAATGTCAACCAACACTTCCCATACCTTTTTAGGATCAGATTTGATCTCTATCTCAGCCCTGGCAACAACAGCAGCATTTTCGTTAATATTAATTTTATGCACCCCATTTATATTATAAGATTTTTAATGTAGAAATATTTATGGAAGGATTTTCAAAACTAAACACATTAGAAAATTTATAAGATGGTTCATATGACTGAGATAACTGAAAAAAGGATTGAAGAAGCAAAAGTGGCCTACATCCCCTATATGGGTAGTTACGATAAAATTCCAGAATTAATAGCTGAGGCTGGCCAGTGGGTAGCTGAAAAGGGTTATAAAATGACGGGACTGGTTTACGGTACTTATTTCAATACCCCAGAACAGGTTAGTGAAGATAAACTGCAGTATGAGATCGGCTTTGGATTTGAAGGGAAAATAACCACCATGCAGGAGGGTAAAATAGGAATCAAGGAAATACCAGAACACAACGTCTTGGCGGCCATTCATAAAGGTCCTTATACTGAGGTGGGCCCGGTTATCCATGCTGTGGTTGATTATGCTGTTGAAAATGGTTATGATATTGTGGGACCTATCAGCGAAGCCTATCTTAACAGCCCTTTGGACACTCCAGAAGAAGAATTATTAACTGAAGTACGAATACCAGTTATAAAAATAGAGAAAAAATAAAATTAATTTTTTTTTAATTAAATTTTAATCGTTTTTTTTTAAATTGCCTTATTTTTCTATATTTTTAAAACAAATTAAGGTATAATAAATTTAACTGTATTTCTCCACTATTTCAGCGAATGAGCGGGCAATATAGTCAGTCTGCTCCTGGTTAAAGCCGTATGTGCTACATTTGAACCATTTTGTCTGCCCTCTTTTAATACCCACAATATTCCTTTTTTTCAGATCTTCATAGAGGAAGAAGCCGCGGCGTGGATGTTTCTCAGCTATTTCATCAAATACCGGGGTTTCAAGTCTCACCAAGTCATGATCTTTAGGTTTAACTCCCAACTGTTTTATCCCGCCGATTTTCTCCATCTTCTCCACGAAATCCCTGGTTTTCTGGACTTCATCATCCCACTTCTCCACTCGATCTATGACATAGGGTAGGGAGGCCATTAGGGTTGCAATGGGAGCTCCCCGACTAGTGCATCCCAGCATCTCTATCTCTTTAACTCCATGGGTTTCGGAGCGTTTGAGCACCACCTCTGCCCATTCGTCCTTCAGTCCCAGCACCCCTATGGGGCCGGATGCCGCCATACTTTTATGGCCGCTTCCCACCACAAAATCGGCTTTAAGAGATCTGGCATCTACAGGTAAACGTCCCATGGAATAAGCACAGTTAAGAAGGAGTGGAACACCATAATGTCGGGCTATTTTACCAATAGCTCTGGCGTCGGTTAAATTTCCGTAATCTCCATCTACATGGGTAAGCAGAATCAGACTAATATCTTCCCCGTGGTCAAATTGTGCATCAAGGGTTTCCTTAAAATTTTCCGGTGTTATCCGGTATTCTGGATAGTCATTGCTGGATACTTCTACCATGTTAAGGTGGTTACGTTCGGCAGCTAGATAAGTGGTGTAATGTGCATTTCCATCAATTATTATGGTGTCATCAGGCTGGCATAGTGCATGCATCACTGCAAATTTACCTTCCCTTGCCCCATGCACTGTCCTGGCATGATCTACACCAATAAAATTGGCTAAATCATCTAGAAAATTACTTATTCCTGGTTTTTTTATTTCATCCAGTCTCCCGGCACAATAATCGCAGACGCTGTATCCATCTGAAAATTCGTATAAAGCTTTTCTAGCATCTTCTGTTAAAAATCCCCCTCTCTGTAGAGGGTTTAGATTTAGGTTTTCTCTTTCACCGGTCCTGCTGAGCCCGTAATCCTGACATTCCATAATAATCACCTGATTTGATTAATTTATAATTGCAATAAGATTTAATTCTTTCTTTTAAATGCATTAAAATTATTGGATAGGTTTTTAATAGGGATCCCATTCCTTCACTTCCATATATTCGGGGTAGGGTCCGTACTGATATCTTTCAAATAACTGGCCCCATGCTGTCTTTTTGAATTCATTAATTTTCTTTTTACCCGCCAGGGGATACCATAAACGGTCATGGTAGAATTCAGAGGCGAAGATAAAGGTTTTAAATATTGGTGAGTTAAAGAGAAACTGGTGAACTGGTTTAACTCCCATGGTTTTTTTCCTTAACCTCTGGTCCCAGTTAATAACCGGGCTTTTCTTGGTTTGGAAAGAGAAATTCATTTTTT
>JAJRAE010000154.1 GCA_028682985.1 Methanobacterium sp. | reverse complement strand
ATTTTTAAGTGAAGCAGAAAACCTGGGATTTCAGGCCATTGAGATATCAGACGGAACCATACAAATTAACTCATCTAATCGGGAAGAAATTATCAGCAGAGTTAAAGATAACGGGTTCATGGTTATAACCGAAGTGGGTAAGAAAGATCCAGTAGAAGATAAAAAATTAACAATTAATGATAGGATTGATTTAATTAATTCTGATTTAAAAGCCGGCGCAGATAAAGTCCTCATTGAAGGCAGGGAAGGGGGCAAAGGCATTGGTATATATGATGATAACGGAAAAGTTAAAGAGAATGAGATAAACATAATAATTGAAAACACTGATAAAGACAGAATTATCTGGGAAGCTCCACAAAAAGAACAACAGATTTATCTGATACTTAAATTAGGTGCCAACGTCAATTTAGGGAATATTCCACCAGAAGAGATAACAGCGCTGGAAACCCTTAGACAGGGACTTAGAGGAGACACTTTAGGAAGGGTGAAGATTCAATGATAGATAATATAACCATTTTAGGTGGCTATGATAAGAACGGAGAAAAAGAACCGGTAAATAAGGTCACAGTTAATAAAGGGGAAATATTTGGGGTAGTTGGACCAACCGGAAGTGGTAAAAGCTCTTTGATAGGTGATATAGAGCAGCTTGCTCAGGAAGACACCTTCTCCAAGAGGAAGATACTGGTAAATGGTAAAGAACCCACCTATGATGATCGCACCAACCCCCGAAAGAAAATGGTGGCACAACTCTCCCAGAACATGAATTTCCTGGCTGATATGAGTGTTGGTGATTTCTTGAACTTACATGCAAAATGCAGAGGTGCCAGCCAGGTCTGTGTAAACAAAGTAATTAACCTAGCTAACACTCTGACCGGCGAACCCATAAAAGATGATCATGACCTAACCATTCTAAGTGGAGGCCAGTCCAGAGCACTTATGGTGGCAGATGTGGCAATAATAAGTGATTCACCAATAGTACTAATAGATGAAATTGAAAATGCGGGGATTAGAAAACATGACGCCCTGGAAGTGCTGGCAGGCCATGGGAAAATCGTCATGGTTGTAACTCATGACCCAGTTCTGGCATTAATGACCGATAAAAGAATCGTGATGAAAAGCGGAGGAATGCGGCAGGTGGTCAGCACAACTCCAAAAGAAAAAGCTTTATCACAGAAATTAAATAAAATAGACGAAATAATGCTAAGCTTAAGAGACCAGGTAAGAAATGGCGAAGTTATAGGAGATATGAACACAATAAAACTGGATTTATGAATTAAATCCACAAACTTGTAAATTATATTTTTATTTATTTAATGTAAGGATTTAACTAATTTATTTTATAATTATACAATTCAAGGGCTTAATTAAAAATCAGTAATAAAAAAGCTCCACAAACCTTTTTTTAAAAATAATAGTCTAAATTCCTTTTTTTGGGAATTATAAAATTTAATATAACAAAAGATATAAACAACCCAATACTAAATTAGAATTTTATTAACGATCCAAATCTATTCAAAATACAGTAAATAAATAATTAAAAAGGTTTAAAAATGAGAGAAGAAGCCGTTGAATTTGATAATAATCTAATTGAACAATTTGAATCCACAACAGAATATAAAGCATGGCAGGAAACATTGTTCGCTATTATAGGTTTCACTTCCAATGCGGAAAAAGATGATGAGAGTCTGGCCAGTGCACTGATTGCAGATCATCTGGATGCCAGCCTAAAGCTGCAGAAAGGAATTGAAAAAGCTAAAAATATAGCTAAATATAAGAAAATGAAAGATCTAAATGATGAATTCGTAGATGAAAACCGGGGAGAATAAAACTCCTGAATTAAATCTTTATCTTAAAGTACGAATTTAAAATTCCATAAATCAGTAAAAAATTAATAAATAAATAATGAATCAAAATTTCTTATATCAAATAATTATTAGAATATCATTCTATAATATCAATATTGAAACATTTTAATTGAAACAAAATTTGGAATTGATCCCCAATGAGAATGGTAATTGTAGCTGGAACCCCTGGTTCTGGAAAAACAGCAGTTCTAATACATGCACTGCGCAGTCTAAATGAGAGAAATATAAAATCATCAGTAGTCAAAATAGACTGCCTATACACAGATGACGATCAAAAATTTTCTAAAATCGGAGTGCCCACCAAGATAGGCCTATCTATGGACATGTGTCCCGATCATTACGCCATATACAATTTAGAAGATATGATAAGCTGGGCCGAAGAAAATGAATCTGATTTACTAGTAGTTGAGACAGCAGGACTCTGCCATCGATGTGCTCCATTCACCATGAACTCCCTGGGGGTATGTGTTATTGACGCCACCAGTGGACCCAACACTCCATTAAAGGTAGGACCCTTCTTGAGCACCTCAGATATTGCTGTTATAACCAAGGGGGATATGATTTCCCAGGCTGAAAGAGAGATATTTCGGGAGAGAATACTGGAAGTTAACCCCAACTGTAAAATCATTGAAGCCAACGGTCTCAGTGGACAGGGATGTATAGAACTGGCCGAGGAGATGCTTAAATCAGAAGAAGTGTCCTTAGATGAAGAGAAACTAAGACATTCAGCGCCACTGGCTGTATGTACCTTATGTGTGGGGGAAACTAAGGTCAATAAGAAGTATCATCGTGGAATACTTCGCAGAATAGATGGCTTTCAAAGTTATCAGGGAGAATAATTAAAAATATAATAAATTTAATATTAATTCTTTTTAACCCTAACTATAATTCAGGTGCACTTATTATGGCTCAAAAAAAAGATGATCAGACTAAATTAGATTCTTCACGGATAACAGACCTTCTCCCAGGTTACAACTGCGGAATTTGTGGTTACGCCCGGTGTGATGAATTTACCGGGGCTTTGATCAAAAAATGGACCCAGTTAGAGAAATGCCGATTCCTTTTACAGGAAATATTTGAGGAAAACAGGGAAGAACTGGAAGAACTATTAATAGAAGAAAAAATCATTCCAGAGGAAGAAAAAATCATTGGCCTTCTGGATGGTTATGAAGCAGATATAAGATTAGATCCCCTGCCGGATGAGAAATCCTGCCGGGAAGTGCTGTTTCCCTTCACCAGAGCTGAACTTAAAGAAGGAGACACTATCAAATACCGGCCATTGGGCTGTCCCATAATTCACTTCGCAAAGATCTTATCCTCAGAAAATGGTCTGATTACCGTGCATATAATAGGGCCCTGCCACCGATTGGATCAAGATGCAGAGTTTGAATACCTGGATATTGGACTTTGCATGGTTGGAGGATTTGAGGGAATTGTTCAGGGCAAGGTGCCAGATGTGGGTGAAACCGTTAGATTCCTACCAGGCCACTGTATGATGCAGAAGGTGCACTCTGGTGTAGTGGTCCAGGTGGAAGGAAGAAGGATAATTATTGAAGGAATAGATCTCAAAGTATGGGCTCCTCCAATAAAAGGATAAAAAATCTTCCACTTTTTGTTTTATTAAACCCAATTTTTCAATAATAATGGATAAGGGGATATCAGCATCAACACTGGAAACCAAAAGAGTATTTCACACCTGGTTATCCCCATTAGCACTTTTTATATTAAACCGGGGGAATCTTATGATGTTATAATCAGAGAAGCTTCCTCCTATCTTGAGGATGATGATTATCTGGTTATTTCTGAAACTCCCATTGCAATTTCAGAGGGCAGGATAGTTGATGAAACTAAATATAAACCTACTTTTATCGCGATTTTACTGGCTGATGTTTGGTCTAAAATGATATGGGGTTATATACTGGGCCCTCTTTTTAGGATAAAGAGAAGAACCATTCTAAACCTTCGAAAGTTACCTAAAGCTGCCAGAAATCATAAACAGTTGATATTAGAACTTTACGGATGGAAGCACGCCCTTAAACCTGCATCGGAGGCGGGAGTGGATTTAAGTAATGTTCCTGGGTCCTATGTCTGTCTTCTGCCCAGTGATCCTCAAAAGGTTGTGCAGGATATAAAAAACACCATTAAATACACCTATAATAAAAATGTCACCGTTATGATCATCGATACCGACGCAACCTATCAGTTGGGAAATATCAGGTTCACCTCCATACCTCAGGCTATTCCGGGAATAAAAAAGGATCTAGGGATATTCGGCTACCTTCTAGGAAGATTTGGGAGGATAATTGGCCCCACACCTCTGGCAGTATCTAAAGAGGGGGATGTTGATGAGATGATAGTCATAGCTAAGCTGGCAGAGGATTATCATAAGGAATATGATAATTTTGAAACAGTGTACGACATGAAGGAATCCTTTCAAAAGGATGTGGGGGGGGTTACTGTTGAACTGCTGGAGAGTTTAAAGCACACTCCCGCAATCATAATCAGGAAGCAATAGGCCCCAATACATTGTTATTTATTAATTACATTGTATAGTAAAAAGATATAAATACTATCTAGTCAATATAATATGTATAATAAGAAGTAATTTCAGCAGCACAAATTGCTTCACTAAAAATTATTTATTTAATTGCGTTCCAATTTGTTGGTTGATCACTGAATTTTTTTATTTGATTGCCCGAATAATAAAAATAAGACCTATTTGGGTCAGAAATAATATAACTTAATAAACTCTACTAAAACATGGGAGGGAATTAATCTTGTTTGAAGATGTAGCAGTACAAGAAATTCTTACTAGCATTACCAACGATGATGAGAACAGTGTTTCCATCATTAAATGTATGTTGGAAGGTAAAACCACTGATGAAGAAATAGCAGAGGTAACAGAAATTAGACTCAACATAGTGCGAAGGGTCTTATATAAACTCTATGATGCAGGAATTGCCAGTTATAAGAGAAGTAAAGATCCAGAAACACAATGGTACACCTATAACTGGACATTTGAAGAGAAAAAAGTCTTCGAAATATTAGATGAGAAATATGAGAAGATATCCAGTGAGCTCAATGATTCACTGGAATATGAAGAAGGGAACATGTTTTTTGTATGTAAAAGCAATGAACATAGATACAACTTCGAAGAAGCCTCTGAAAATAACTTCACCTGTGGAGAATGTGGAGAGCCACTGGAATATCAGGACAACTCCGCCATAATAGATGAATTAAAAGAATTAAAAAACAGGATGAATTAATCCAAATTTTTTTTTAATCTACTTTTTTTTATATAATAAATTTTCTTTTAAAGAGGGAACTTATTGAATCTGAAACTTCTAGAAGATTTAAACTGTTCCCAATATATAATAGAACATTCTAATGCAGTTTTAAATAAAGCACAGGATATTGCGGCTAATTTTGAAATTGATGAAGACGTTGTTGGTGCGGGCGCTCTGATGCATGATGTGGGGAGGCTTAAAACCCAGGGAATCTGGCACGGTATAGAAGGCGGTCGGATTTTGAAGGAAAATGGATTTCCCCTGGAAATAGTTAGAATAGCTGAAGTACATATTGGAGCGGGAATAACACAGGCAGAAGCAGTAAAGATGGGTCTTCCACCCCAGGATTACCTGCCCCTGTCTTTAGAGGAGAAGATAGTTACCCATGCTGATAATCTGATACATGGTATAAAGGAGGTTAACCTGCAATTTGTTGTTTCAAAATGGGAGAAAAGCATGGGAAAAGATCATCCTTCTCTCTTGAGATTAAGAAAATTGCATAGGGAATTATTAGGCTAGTTTTTTGCAGATTGCACTTATTAAATTTGTTTTTTCAATTGAATTTTGATTCTTAACATTATTAATTAATCAAAATTTTAATTTAATAGAAATATAAAGAGTTACATTGAATAATAACAATTTTATCAGAGGTAAAATGAACGATGTTATCATATTCACCGGACCTTCCTTGTCACATGAAGATGCCCAGAAAATCCTAAAAGCTGAATATCGTCCACCAGTAGGCAGGGATGATATTTTAGACGCATTAAGTGATAAACCCCGAGTTATAGGGATTATAGACGGGGTTTTCCACCAGAGACCTGCTGTATCACATAAGGAAATACTAAAAGCCCTGGATATGGGGGTAAAGGTAGTGGGAGGGGGAAGCATGGGTGCTTTAAGAGCTTCTGAACTGGATGATATGGGCATGATAGGTGTAGGCAGAGTATATAAGGCCTATAAAACTGCTGAAATCGAGTCTGATGATGATGTAGCAGTGGTTTTCAATCCCCAAACCTCACAACTGTTATCAGAAGCCTTGATCAACATGAACTACAACTTTAAATCGGCCTGTAAAGAGGGAATAATAACTCTAGAAGAATTAAATGATTTATATAAAACAGCTAAATCCATATATTATCCAAAAAGAACCTATGATCTGGTGTTAAAGAAATCAAACCTCAAAAATTCCAGAAAAAATTTATTAAAGAAATTCATAAAAGAAAAAGGCACCGATATAAAAAGGGAAGATGCCCTACTGGTTTTGAAATATATCAAAGAAAATTTTAGTTAAAGAAAATAGCTTATTAAGATTCCGGAGAGCTGGTTTATGCATTTAAAGGAAAAATTAGATAAGGCAAGAGAAAAACTCCGGGATAAAAAGGTGGTGGTGGCCTTTTCTGGAGGTGCTGACAGCACACTACTAGCTAAACTGGCATATGAATCAGCCCTGGAAGCAGTAGCAGTGACAGTTGATAATGGAGTTCTACCCTCAGATTTCATCGGAAAAGCCCAGATTATAGCGTCCAGCATAGGTATTAAACATGTAATTTTAAAGGAAAATTTTCTGGATGATCAGAATTTCCGTTCCAACCCTACCCATAGATGCTACATCTGTAAAAATAAAATGTACAGCATATTGTTGGATTATTTACATGAAAAAAAGTTCGATGAAATAGCAGACGGCACCAATATCAGTGATCTACTGGAAGATCGGCCGGGAATAATGGTAATCTACCAGAAAAACATATCAACACCCCTGGTGTATGGGGGGCTAACTGCAGAAGAGGTTAGAGCAGTTTTAAATGATTTAAAAATAGCTTATTCTCAGTCTACCACCTGTTACGCTACTAGAATACCCAGTGGTACAGAAATCACTCCCCAGAAGATAAAAAAAATTGAAAGAGCAGAAAAATTAGTAAAAAACAGCACTGGACTGGAAGTTGTAAGGGTGAGAGATGAGGAAAATCAGGCCAGAATAGAAGTATCTGATCCTGACAGACTCTTAAACAGGGAAACATTAAACAATATAACTTCAGAATTAATTTCACTGGGGTTTAATAAAGTTTTATTGGATATAACAAATTTTACCAACCAAGATAAAGAGCTGGTCATCTACAAACCATGCCGGGATGAAGCAAATAAGATAATGATAGAGACAGAACTGCCCTACCAGATCAGCATACCAGAAACCTGCCAGGAGATGGCGCAGCTGGGGGATGTAAAATGTTCCGCCCAGATGGGCGTGGCTATGATAGAACTGGACGATAGCAATATAACCATTTTTAAAAAGGGAAAGATTATTGCCCGCCGAGTTAAGGATAGGGAATCCGCCCAGGATTTGTTGAACAAGGTCTTACCATTAATCAGGCGAATTATTTAGTCGATTATTTATTTATTAAATATTAATTAAAATGCTTTTATGAATAAAAAAAACTCTTCTATGTACTATCAAATCTTTTTAAGAGTTATAACTAGTATTTGGGGCCGGGCAAAGAATCTCATGGGTAATCCGACAGTTCCGACGCCGTTACTAACTATAAGGGTACTGTTACTCTCTTTAAAGACTCCTGTTCTGTATTTTGTACCGTCTGATGGTAAGTAGAAAGCCCATAGCCCGAAGAATGTAACCTGACCTCCATGGGTGTGGCCTGATAAAACCAGGTCTACCATGGATTTATTAACCTCATCAAAATAGTCCGGTTCATGTTTAAGTAGAATTACAAAATCACTGGAGGTGGCGTTACCTACAGCATCATCTATATCCTGTCGGTCGTTTTCTGCTCCCACTCCCCCAATTCTAATCATGCCTGAACTATTTCCCGCCCAGTCACCCATATTACCTATATCTATAATAGTTGTAGAGTTTTCTAGGGCCATCCAGGAGTAATATTGAGGGTCTGTATTTCCTAATACGGCGTAGATACCCAAAGGAGCCTGTAATTTATTTAAGGAGTCAAAGGTGGAATTTATATAGGTATCTTCCCCACTGACATAATCTCCACCTAAAAGAATAATATCCGGGTGCAGGTTATTAATCTGGCTTACAAGATTGTCCAGCCTATCCTTACTAAAAAAAGGGCCGGCATGAATATCAGTGAGATATACTATTTTTGTTCCATTAAAATTATCAGGAATTTGATTAGATTCTATTGTTATCTCCCTGGTCTCTATCCAGTAAGGTTCAATAAACATGTAACCCACTATTAGGGCGGCCAGAAATAGTAATGAAATGGTCAGAGTCTTTATTCGCATATTATCAGCAATAATTTAAAGAACTAAATCAAAAATAGTTTAAATTTTAGAGTTCTTTATGGATTTCTTCAGTAACTTTCCTGCGGAAACTGGTGATCTTTTTTAAAAATCCCCGGTCATCCTTTCCCATTAGAACGATACTGTCTCCTTCCACCTGAACTTCAGTCTCATCAGCAAATACTTTTTCAATTTCCACCACAATCTCCGAGGCATCTTCCAGATGATCATTGGCATTGTAATGGTAATCCATCACCAGCTTATGGTGTGGATAAACTTCCTGTAAGGCTCTTTTAATGGTTAATTCAAGTACATTAAAAAAGGTCTCCAATTCAGGGGCTTTCTCCCACCAGAGAGTGGCCATGATAAATTTAAGATTAATAGGTTTAACTGAAACTTCACCTTTATATTTACCTACAATATTTATATCTCCATCATGGGATTTTATCTTTAAAATGGGATAAACAATCTCCGATTGATCCGAGGATTGAGTATTATCCAATTCAGATGAAGATTCATTATCTTCTATTCCTTTATCATATAAAGGATCAGTTGCTTCAGACATATTAATCGGTTATGGCTTTTATTAAGTCGGTTGCCCTTACCAGTCCTACCAGTTCGCCTTCCACATCAATTACAGGAATCTGTTCGATGTTGTTCTGACGCATCTTATTAGCGCATTCCTTTACCGATGTTTTAGTGGTTACAATAACTAATTCAGTGGCTGCAACGTCTTTAACTTCTTTATTGGAAAATTGAAGATGGTGTTTAATAACATATAAGACGTTTTTACTGTCCCACGACCATTTATCCCCTTCAGTACCTACAGAAGTGTTATGCACCGTTCTTTCAGAGATTATCTCGCTTTCTTCTATAAAATCGGTTTCTGTTAATATTCCGGATAATTTACCGTCCTTGTTAAGGGCCAGGAGAACTCTAAGGTTGAAGAATCTCATGGTTTCAAAGGCTATGTTTAGAGGGGTTCTCTCCCATGAGGTGGGAATACTTTTTATCATATAGTTCTCAGTCGGCTCTTTAATATCCAGCTTCCATAAAGCCTTATTTATTATATCCGATGCTGTAACCAAACCTACAAGTTCACCATTCTCCACAACGGGAATTCTTCTTATTCCATAGCTAAGCATAATTTCCGCGGCGTCTTTTATGTCCTGGTCTGGACTGGCGGTTATAACATCCCGTGTCATTATCAATGCTATCTGTTCCTCATCCGGGTTTTTAACTAGGTCCGATCTTGTTAAGATGCCTATTAATTTTTTGGTGCCATTTTTTACTACCGGTAATCCTGATACATTTTTATCTCTCATAAGTTCCAGCGCGTTTGATCTGTTTCCTGGAACATGAATATGGTGTACATTCTCTGACATGATATCTTTTACTAGCATTTCTTCACCTAGCCTAAATAGAATAAATAATAAATTATTTCCTTACGAATTAATGAACTGCCAATACTGGGCATTTAGCTGATCTTACCACCTTCTCAGTTACACTTCCCAGTAGAAATCTGTCTAAACCATGTTTACCAGATGTTCCCATTACTATAAGATCTACATCTTCTTCATCCACTGTTTTAAGTATAAT
Organism: Methanobacterium sp.; assembly: GCA_028682985.1. GTDB lineage: Archaea > Methanobacteriota > Methanobacteria > Methanobacteriales > Methanobacteriaceae > Methanobacterium_A. Next base: position 787 of record JAJRAE010000154.1, on the reverse strand, counting down.
ATCAGCAGGAGATCCTTCTTTGCTCTGTTTGATGAGTTCAATATCTTTGTCTATTCCTTTTTCTTTTTTAAAATCTTCAATCATTTCCTGAATATTTTCCAGTGATTTATGAGCTTCTTCTTTTAGTATTTCAGTTACTCTTACAGTGAGGTCTTCTGCAGGTAGCCCCACAAGTGAGGATGTATCAACCACATTTAAAGCTATTATTACTGCATCACTCTTACTAGCTATCCATATAGCATGTTGCGCAGCATTTTCGGCATATTTTGAACCATCTGTTGGCAACAAAATTTTGTTATACACACTGTTCACCTCTTTATAATAATGTTAATCATAGATTATCAAGAAAGATTTATTCAATATGGTCATATATTATATTTTTATTAAAATATTTGTTTCTTTATTTTTATTTAATATAAATAATTTAGATAAAAAATTTATTATGTTTTTGTATTAAAATTTAAAATTTCCTCTATAATTGATTGAAAACAACATCTCCCTCTTTTATTACACATTTTATATTCCCAGGTTCGGTACGATTGATTAGTGATAGATGGGGGTTACTGGATATCTGTTCTGTTATAATGATATCTGCAGATTTGCCCTCATAAATGGAGCCGGTGTTTAATTGAAGTGCCTTACCAGCGTTTACTGTAGCCATTTTAATGATCTCAACAGGAGGGAAATAATTCCTATAATATCCTCTGGTAACCTTCAGGGCATATTCCATCTCCCGAAACATGTTGGGAGAGTTGAACATGAGGTTATCAGTTCCCAGTAGAATATT
>JAJRAE010000083.1 GCA_028682985.1 Methanobacterium sp. | reverse complement strand
CAAGCACCTTTTAAGGGCCAGCATCAGAGGAGAAATAGATCATCTCACCGGTATAATTGAAAATATTATAATAGGACAGCCAATACCACTGGGAACAGGATCGGTTGGCGTTATTATGAAATCTAGAGATTAAGGAGGAAGTAAATGGACGTAGATAGAGGAATTAGAGTCGCAGTGGACACCGGAAATGTCACACTGGGATCTGAAAAATCAATACAGGGACTAAAACTGGGTAAAGGTAAACTGGTAATAATAGCCCAGAACTGCCCTCGCGACATCCAGGAAGATGTTATGCAATATTCCAAATTATCAGAAATCCCGGTTTACACCTACGAAGGCACCAGCGTTGATCTGGGTTCAGTATGTGGAAAACCTTTCACCGTGGCCACCCTGACCATTAAGGATCCAGGAGACTCCAATATATTAGAAGTAACGGGGTAATTTTTGTGAGCATTAAATTTGCAACCAACGAAATAAGATACATCGCCCTTTTCGAAAGCATGACCGGAGCCACTGTAAAAGATTGCCTGGTAGATGAAGAAAATGGAAAGCTCACCTTCCTGGTTAAAAGGGGAGATATGGGATTAGCAATCGGTAAAAGAGGAAGTACCGTAGCCAAAGTTCAGAAAACAGTGGATAAAGGTGTGGAGGTAATAGAACACTCCGAAGATCCAGTTGAATTCATCTCCAACATCATGGCCCCTGCGAAAATCAGGAGCATCCGAATACTTCAAAAAGAAAATGGGGAGAAAATAGCTACACTGGAAACCGATGCTCGAAATAAGAGAACTGCCATTGGAAAAGGCGGACAAAATATTGAAAGAGCAAGGGTGCTGGCCAAGAGGCAGCATAATATAAATAATATCGTCATAAAATAATCACGAGTTTTTAATGTTAATATATTATTAAAAAACATTATTTGTTAAGATGTTCAAACTTATTGAAAATAATTTTTGCATGAGGAGGAATCATATTTGCCAGGTTTATTTGCAGCTAAAAAATTAAAAAAGAATAGACAAAACTTCCGGTGGAAAGACACCGAGTATAAGAGAAAAAAATTAGGTTTAGATATTAAAGCCGATCCATTAGTAGGTGCACCGCAGGCCAGAGGAATAGTAATTGAAAAAGTGGGAATAGAAGCCAAACAGCCCAATTCTGCTATCCGTAAATGTGTAAGAGTGCAGCTGATAAAGAATGGTAAACAGATTACCGCATTCACCCCTGGAGACGGCGCTATAGGATTCATTGATGAGCACGATGAAGTCATGATCGAGGGAATAGGTGGACCATCCGGAAGATCCATGGGGGATATCCCAGGAGTACGATGGAAAGTAACCAAGGTCAACAACGTAGCTTTGGAAGAAATGGTTAAAGGTAAAATCGAAAAACCAGTAAGATAATCAATTTAACAAAAGGAAATTTTAGAGAGGTATTTTTATGAGTATTAAAGTCTTCGATAAATGGGATCTGGAAGAGGTGAATGTAGAAGACCAGGGTCTGGTTAACTATGTCTGCCTGGACGAAGTACTGGTTCCCCACACCATGGGAAGACATGTTAAAAGACAGTTTGCCAAGTCCAAAGTTTCTATAGTAGAAAGACTCATGAATAAGATCATGAGAACCGAGAGAAACTCCGGAAAGAAAAACAAGGCATATAACATAGTCAGAAACTCCATGGACATAATAAATAAAAGATCAAAACAGAACCCCCTACAGATTCTGGTTAAAGCAGTGGAAAACACAGCACCCCGAGAAGAAACCACCAGAATAAAATACGGTGGAATAGGATACCAGGTAGCAGTGGACATAGCGCCACAGAGAAGAGTGGATTTATCCCTGGGATTTTTAACCAGAGGAGCTCTTCAATCAGCATTTAAAAGAAAAAGAACTGTAGAAGAATGTCTGGCAGATGAACTGCTCCTGGCAGCAGAATATGACACTAGAAGCTTCGCAATACAGAAAAAAGAAGAAAAGGAGAGAGTGGCCCGGTCCGCACATTAATAATAATATTAAATCAGGACTAGGCACAAGAGATTCATAATTACAGGGTGATTTTAGTGAGTAGACGTACTAAAATGATTAACAAGATTAAAGAGCTGATGTACGACCCTAAGCATATCAGAAACATCGGTATCGTAGCCCACATTGACCACGGGAAAACAACCTTATCAGATAACCTGCTGGCTGGTGCCGGTATGATATCCTCAGAACTTGCAGGGGACCAATTATATCTGGATTTCGATGAACAGGAACAGGCTAGGGGAATAACCATTGACGCTGCAAACGTATCCATGGTGCATAAATACAAAGATCATGAATACCTGATAAACCTCATCGACACACCCGGTCACGTGGACTTCGGTGGAGACGTTACCAGAGCCATGAGAGCAGTGGACGGTTCTGTAGTAGTGGTCTGTGCAGTGGAAGGCATCATGCCCCAAACTGAGACAGTACTCAGACAATCCCTTAAAGAAAACGTAAGACCGGTGCTGTTCATAAACAAAGTAGATCGTCTTCTAAATGAGTTAAAGCTCGACGGAGATGAATTACAGCAGAGATTTGTAAAAATAATTGCCAACGCTAATAAATTGATTAAAAACATGGCCCCCAAAGAATTTAAAAATGACTGGCTGGCCAGAGTAGAAGATGGAAGCGTCGCATTCGGATCTGCCTATCACAACTGGGCTATTAATGTGCCCATCATGCAAAGAACAGGCATCACCTTCAAGGATATCTACGACTACTGTAAGTCAGATAACCAGAAAGAACTGGCCCAGAAAGTACCATTACACGAAGTACTGCTGGGAATGGTAGTGGAACACCTGCCCAGCCCAGATATCGCCCAGAGATACAGGGTGCCCAGCATATGGTCAGGAGATATAGAAACCGAAGAAGGGCAGGGAATGATAAACACCAGTCCTGACTCACCCCTGGCAGTGATGGTTACCAACGTAAGCATAGACAAACACGCCGGAGAAATAGCAACCGGAAGAGTGTATGGTGGAACTATAGAGAAGGGAACAGAAATCTACTTCGTAGGATCCATGGGAAAAGCCAGAACTCAGCAGGTAGGAGTATACTTCGGACCGGAAAGAGTAAACACTGATAAAGTACCCGCCGGGAACATAGTAGCCATAACAGGGGCTAGAAATGCTGTGGCCGGGGAAACCATAACCAGCTACGGCACCAAAATCAGCCCATTTGAAAGCATCGAACACATATCAGAACCAGTGGTAACTGTAGCCGTGGAAGCTAAAAATACCAAGGACCTACCCAAACTCATAGAAGTGCTGAGACAGGTAGGGAAAGAAGACCCCACAGTCAGAGTAGAGATCAATGAAGAAACAGGCGAACACCTCATATCTGGTATGGGAGAGCTCCACCTGGAAATTATTGCTTACCGTATCAACGAGAAAGGAGTGGAGATAGAAACCTCTGAACCAATTGTGGTATACCGGGAAACCATTGCCGGAACAGCAGGTCCAGTTGAAGGAAAATCACCAAACAAACACAACAGGTTCTACATAGAAATTGAACCCTTGGATGACCCAGTATTTAAAGCAATACAGGAAGGAGAAATCAAGGAAGGACGTGTCAAAGGTAAAGAGCTGGCATCCAAATTCCAGGAATACGGTCTAACCAAAGATGAAGCTCGTAAAGTATGGGATATAAATAAGAGATCCCTCTTTATTAATATGACCCGTGGAATACAGTACCTGGATGAAATAAAAGAACTCCTTATGGATGGATTTGAAAGCACCCTGGACGATGGACCCATAGCCCGAGAGAAAGTCATGGGAATAAAAATTCTATTAAAGGATGCTAAGATCCACGAAGATGCCGTTCACCGGGGACCAGCCCAGGTATTACCAGCCATAAGAAAGGCGGTTTACGGTGCCATAATGTTGGCCAACCCCACCCTAATGGAACCCATGCAAAAAGTATTTATTAACGTACCCCAAGATTATATGGGTGCAGCAACCAGGGAAATACAGAACAGAAGAGGTCAAATCATAGACATGTCCCAGGAAGGAGACATGGCCACTGTACAATCCAAAGTACCAGTTGCTGAAATGTTCGGATTCGCTGGAGACATTAGATCCGCTGCTGAGGGAAGATGTTTATGGTCTACTGAAAGCGCCGGATTCGAAAGACTGCCTACCGAACTT
>JAJRAE010000085.1 GCA_028682985.1 Methanobacterium sp. | reverse complement strand
TGGAATTAAGTTAAAGCTTGAATAAATATAAATTAGAAAATATTTATAATCCAAAAACTAACCTTAAAACTAATGACAGATCTCAAATTCTACGGTGGTGTCGATGAAATCGGCGGAAATAAAATCAGGATAACGGGAGAGGAAAATTCATTCTTCTTTGATTTTGGATTAGCATTTAGCAGAGCTAATGATTATTTATCAGAGTTTCTCCAGCCCCGCAAATCCAATGGGATAGTGGATTTCGTTACTCTGGGTTTGCTGCCCTGTATCAAGGGGATTTACAGGGAAGATTATCTTAGACACACCGGACTTTCCTATGATGATGAACCTGCAGTAGATGGAGTGTTAATCAGCCACGCCCATGTAGATCATGCAGCCTACATACACCATCTGCGGGAGGATATTCCCATATATCTTTCCGAACAATCATTCCTGATTTTAAAGGCTCTGGAGGATACGGGGATAGCTTCCTTTTCTGAATACACAGAGCTTAAGAAGACCTTTCATCTGGTGCCTAAAAAGAAAGTTGATGGGCATACCCGCTCCCGGGAGAAGGTTTCCAGAGATATCCATTTGGTCAAGCCTTATCAAGATTTTGAAATAGGTGAATTTCTTTTTAAATCCATACCAGTGGATCATTCCCTACCCGGGGCAACCGGCTACACCGCGGAAAATGGAGAGGAAACCATTGTGTATACCGGTGACCTCAGATTTCATGGTAGGCGGCCTGAACTCACCCGGAAATTTACAGAAATTGCCCGGAAGTCAAATCCCACCATCATGCTCAGTGAAGGTACCAGAATAAAAAGCGACACTAACATTACGGAAGCAGATATTGAAAAACGGGCAGTAGAGGAAATTAATAAGGCTAAAGATTTAGTTATCGTAAATTATCCGGTGCGTGATCTGGACCGGTTAGTCACCTTCTATAACGTAGCCCGGCAGACAGACCGGGAGCTGGTGGTAAGTCTTAAACAGGCCTACATCCTTAATCTCTTCTCTGGTCAGGGCTATCCTGAAGTTAAGGATGTTATGGTTTACCAGCCCCGACGGGGTTGGGGTTTAATTGATGATGATAGTTTTGCCTGTGTGGGGAATGAATGGCTCTGCACATCTGACATTGACTCTGATCAGAGCCTGAGGGATTATAAAACCTGGGAGAGAGATTTCCTGGATCGGGATAACACCATCAACTATAAATTCCTCCGAGAAGATCCTGCTGAATACCTGTTTCGCTGTGATTTTTTTGAGTTAAAGGAATTAATCGATGTAAAACCTGAGGATGCTGTATATATTAAGTCCAGTACCGAGCCATTTGACGAGCAGATGGAGATAAATGAAAGGAAGGTTAAAAATTGGCTTGATCTTTTCAGCATCCGTTATGTTAAGAAGGGCTTCCATGCATCTGGACATGCGAATGGCCGGGAGATTCTGGAGATGATCCGCAGGATTCATCCAGAAAAAGTTTACCCCATACACACTGAACATCCTCGTGAATTTGATGTGCTGCATGATGATGGGATAGATGTTGTTTATCCCACCAAAAAATAATTTATTTTAAATAAATAGATTAATTAAACCTTTAAATCCTAGTTCAGACATTATATCCTTTAAGATGAATTAAATTCCTTACCTGATTTAGGAAAAGTTATAATACAAAGTGCTTATAATAATAATATAGATGCCAAAGTACAGGAGAACATTCAGTCTTCTCAGTATCCAGGGAATATTCTTTAATTGGATGATTCACAGCAAAATGATTAGTAGAGATTAAAGATACTAGTTTTTGGTAATATAATTCAACTTAAAAGAGGTGAAAAATTATGCGCAAAACAGTAACCATGTTTATACTCTTAGTTTCATTTTGTATTGTTTTTGCCGGAGCAGTAGCAGCAGTACCAGAAGTGGAGGTTGAGGTTGTGGAAGAAAACAGCGACCCGGTAACAGTTACCAGTCCTGGTGATGAAGTTGATATCACAGCTAATGCCACCACAGATGAATATCTTGATGATCCGGCTGTAATATTGACGTTGGACCCTGAATCAGGTTTAACAGTTAATGATGAGGAAGCAGTGATGATCTATGATGGGGGTGAATACCAGAACGACCCTGCAGACCCATTTTTCTATTGGGATGACCAATATGGATGGGTATGGTGGATTGGCTGGGTATACGGCGACCAATTACCTGGTGAAGTTGCACAACTCTTTGTACCAGCTACCGTCTCAGATATCGGTGAGATAACTGTAAACGCCGAATACTACCAATGGCCTGCAGAAGCTACCGATCCTATACTATTAGATACCGACAGTTACACTTTCCTATCAGTTGCTCAAGTTAGCGGTGAAACCGTGCCAATGCAGGATACCGGTACACCACTTGCAGTCGCAGCACTGGGATTAATCAGTATAGTTGGTGGAACAGTTTATGGTAAACTAAGATAACTACCATAAATTGTTTAATTTTTTTGAATAACTTTTTTTTAAACTGCTTTTTTTTAGTTATATTTTGATATAATTACCCTTTAC
>JAJRAE010000036.1 GCA_028682985.1 Methanobacterium sp. | reverse complement strand
TACCAGTGTATACAACCATATCTGCTCTGTTTTTAACTTCTCCCAGGGTCATGACTGGGTATCCTACGTTTTGTACAGCTTGTAGTGATGGTCCGTGGCAGATGGTTGCCTGGTTGTCCAGTACTGCTCCCACTTCTTCACCGAGTGCTATACCTTTCTTCATGGTTTCTATGGAGGTTTCACTCCACCCATAGAATACAGGTCTTACAGCACCTGCTATGAGTTCAGCAGCCTTATCCAGAGCGGTGTCCCAGTCTGTTTCAGCGAGTTCACCATCATCTCCCCTTACCATAGGAACTAAGAGTCTTTGGTCTTCATCTTCAATGATTTTACTGGCACCCAGTCGGCAGGCGTGTCTAACTCCTACTACGTGGTTATCTTTAATTAAGTAGTCTAAATCATCACAGTTGCACCCGCAAAATGCACAGGTACAGTTTTCTACTATATGTTCGTAGTCTGTTATAGGCTCTTCGTATGCCATTTTATATGCCTCCTATACTTTCTTTTTGTAAACAGGCATCTCACCGAGTGATGCCATTTCGGGGATGCTTTCTTCATTTGTATATTTTTTATAGACCGCTCTCATTAGATCAGCCATCAATAATACTTCTTCGTTGGATTTTTCCACGGTGCACATGATGCCTTTGTAGGTTGGGTCACAGCAGCAGTATGTTTCATGGCTGGTGATTACGTTGGCCCATGGGCCTTTAGGGATGAATATAGTTCCTTCATGAGGTGCATCACGGGAGTGTGCAGCATATACAACTACTTCTCCCCAATCAGTGATTACCTTTACACTTTCCCAATTGGCTACACCTATTTTGGCCATGTCTTTGGGATCCATGTATGCGACACCTGCCACTTTTCGGTATTCATCTTTAAGGGTGGATCCTCTTATCTTACAGGCTCCTTGATAGATATCTGAACCTGTGTTTAACATTACTACTAATTTATCTCGTTCTTTAGCAGTTGGTTCATCTAATTTAACTACCTTTGGAACACTGGGTTTTTCCACATAAGTCATTTAGCTCACTCCAGATATATGGCATCTGTAGGACAGAATAAAGGGCAAGTCCCACATCTTTTGCACTTATCTTCATTAAATAGTTTTACTACTCCATTTTCAACCATCATGATGACATCTTCGGTTTTTGGACCGTGTCCTCCATATGCTTCAGGACTGATGGATGCATTTACTGGACAGGAAACAACACAATTTCCGCATCCCAGGCAGAGTTCTTGGTCAACTTTTAGTTCCATTGTATCACCAAATTTAAGTTTTTAAAGATTCTAATTGTTTTTTCCATGATTTTGATTTAGTAGGTGTGAATTTGACGTCGGTTCTCTTAACATCAATTGCTTCTACTGGACAAACATTTTCACATGCACCACAGTAAATACAGAAATTCTCGTCTTTTTTAAGTTTTTCTACGATTTCACCGGGTTTGGTTGATTCTGGGAATGATAACACGTTGCAGGGGCATATATCAATACATGCGCCACAAGCATTACATTTTTCTAAATCAACATCCAATTCTCCAGCATAAGACTTTTCTACTTTTGCTGCATCTACTGGGCATATTTCCTCGCACCATCCACAGTTAACACAAGCATCATCGTCAATAAAGGAAGAACCTTCAATTTCACTGTCTTCAGGTTTCAGGTCGTACTCACCATATGAGCAGGACCGACAGACAGCTTTAATAGCATCTACTGGACATGATTTTTTACATATCAGGCAGTAAACACATTTATCTTTATTTACGTTTATGTCAGAAGATATGGTGGGATCTGAAGAAGTTGGAAGGTGATGTTCCATTTCTATGGCATCTGCGGGACACATTTCTTCGCATACACCGCAATTTATGCAGGTATCTTTATCGATTTCTATTTCACCGGTAACCAGCTTAGATCTATCAGGTAATATTCTAGCGATGGTTATTGCTTCCCTTGGACAGGCTGTTTCGCATGCTTTACAATAGATACAAGTTTCATCATCGATTTCTGCAGATTTAATCAATTGTGGATATTCATCCATTTCTTTTATTGATTTATCATCTAATTTTAGTTCTAAAGCATCTACCGGACATGCTGAACTGCACATACCACATAGAACACATTTTTCTTCATCTACTGAAATTTTAGATTCATCTATTTCGTTTCTTTCTATTGCTCCGATATCGCCTAGGTCAATTGCTTCTACTGGACATATTTTTTCGCAGATTCCACAGCCAATGCATATATCGTCTTTGAAGTTCAGTTCTCTTTTTTCTTCTGGAGAAATTCGTTGTACACAAATGTCATTTTCTTTGACTTCTTTGGTATTAGCAACCATTTTCTACCTCCAATATTTTTATTGAATTAGTGGGACAAACATCCCTACACATGAGACACCCATTGCACCAGTTTGAATCAATGTGTGCTTTGAGATCATCTAACACAATGGCATTCATCAGACAGGTGTCTGCACAGAGCCCGCATCCTATACAAGATTCTTCAATATTCGCCTGAAATTCTTTTTTTGAACAGGTTTTGACGATGATTCTTGTTTTTTCACTGTTGTCTAAGAGAGCGTAGGTTAAAGTCAAAAAATCCCTGGGACAGAACTTGGTTATTATCTCTGCCACTTCGATGGAATTCCATGATAGATTTCTGCCATTTAGGTAATGTGAAACGGTTGATCTATCCATTTCAAGTATCTTTGCTACTTCTTTTTGACTGAGCCCGTCTCTTATGAGCTCCACTGCCGTCAAATACTTTAATCCTGATACTATGTGTTTTGGCATTTGGACACCATGTGTGTTAATTACACTTATATTAATCTTTAATATATATATTTCTACAAATCTCATGTCGAAAGATTTATAAAGTATAGTGTAGTGCTCACACTAAATTTTGGTATTCATTTAAATAGGTTTTTAAATTAAAATACTTAAATTAACTAATAACATATTTCCGAGATATAAAAATCACACATTATTTTTACACCATTTAAAAATTTAGGAGGTTCTCTATATGAAGATATTAGGAATTGTCGGCACCCAAAACACCGGGAAAACCACATTAGTCGCTTTGATTGCCAGTGAATTGGTTAAAAGAGGATATAATGTGGGGACAATCAAACACACCCATCATGATTTTGACCTGGAAGGTAAAGACACCTGGAAACACCGACAAGCCGGGGCAAAGCTGGTTGTAGGATCCGGAGAGAGAACATTTTTCTTAATCAACGAAAGAATGGATTTAGATAAAATACTGAAAAATATTAAATTCATAAAAGACCTGGACTACATAATTGTAGAAGGATTCAAATTTGCCAGTTATCCTAAAATATCCACCACCGAAGCAAATGATGATTATACCATAAAAAATGTGGATGTATTCAACTTAAAAGATGAAGATATCAGTTCTCTAGCCGACCTGGTGGAAAAAAGGACCTATGGTTTCATCTCCAATACCGACTGTGGTAATTGTGGTTACAACACATGTATGGAAATGGCCAAAGGTATTGTCAAAGGTGAAATATCTGAAGAAGAATGTAAAATGAAAAAATTCGATGAAGTAGAATTATTTATCCAAGACAAAAACATCCCTTTAAATCCCTTTGTACAAGACATATTAAAAAAAGGTATATTAGGCATGCTAAAGACTCTAAAAACTGATGAAAAAGGAACTCAGGGAAAGGTGGAGTTGTTAATCAGAAATGGACCAGAATAATCCTAACCCTAAAACAGATAGCTTCCAAAGGCCGGTTCTATCCCTGCGAATATCCATCACCAACCGCTGCAATATCAACTGTTTCTATTGCCATCATGACGGCATCATACCCCAGGAATATGAGATGACTCCCTCCCAAATAGAGAGAATAGCCAGGGTAGCCAGAAACATAGGAATTAAGAAGATAAGACTATCCGGCGGTGAACCACTCATTAGAACAGACATAATAGAGATATTAAGAAAAATATCTGCATTAAACTTCCAGGATGTGGCATTAACCACGAATGGAACCCTTTTAGAAGAATATTCTCAAAAACTGAAGGAAGCCGGACTTGACCGGGTGAACGTAAGCTTTGACACCTTAAACCCCAACACTTACCGATTTATAACCAAAAGCAACTACCTTGAGAAGGTTAAACGAGGGATTGAAAAGGCAGTTGAAACAGGACTGTACCCGGTGAAGGTG
>JAJRAE010000118.1 GCA_028682985.1 Methanobacterium sp. | reverse complement strand
TTTTAATCATGCTTATTAAATTTATTAATGATTCGTCGTTGGTAAGGGATGGCCATTTCCATATTAAAGTTGCATCATGAGCGGTGCAGAGTTCCAGTGCGTCTATTAACAGTCCATTTATCCTTTGAATTCTGTCGGTCCATCTGATTGCCTTGCAGGGATTTCGCCGTTTAAAGTGTTCCCATATAAAAGGCTCAAAGTAGATCCGCTTCGAACCTCCCTTAAGAGCTCCTTTTATTGTTTCCAAACTACTGGAATAAACTGCAACTTCCATCGAAGATGTTCGTGGTATTTTTTGGTCCTCAATCTCGGATTTACTTTTTTTAACCGTTTTTTCTGCTGATTTGTGTCCAACAATTATTTCGGATGATTTACTTTCAACTTTTACTTCAGTTGAACCTGTTTGCAGCTTTTGCCTGATTTCTAACAAACGTTTCTCTGCAGATTCAACAGAAGTTATTGGGGGTTTATAACTATTTAATAGGGTATATTCGGCTTTTTTTATAAATTCGCGTCTAATTGCATTCAATTTACTTAAAGGGGCGAATAAATTACCGGAATAATTAACTTCAACATCTTTCACTAAAAATGGGGTGCCACCGGTCTTTTTAAGCTGATTTATTATTTGTTTCTTACTTAAAGGGCTTTTTACAGCGGGTTTGAGACTGAAATCTGCTTTAAAATTAACATCAAAAGATTTAATATCCTTTCGGGTAAATTTACCTTTTAAAATTGGGATATTATTTTTATCCAATTTCATGTTGATTTCCAGGGGGATGGCCATTCGGTTGTCTTTTTGAATAATAATATTTTTTGCTTCCCGGGATAATGAATTATCACGGGTTAAATAGACTTTTGATCCTGGATAAACCGGTTTTTTGGTCTCTAAAAGCACTTTATGGCTGTTTATATATTCTGGATTGGTTTCTATTGTCATCCCCATTTGTTTTGATGTTTCAGGATGAAGAAATACTATGCCATCTCCTTTCTCAAGTATAAAATCAGACAGGTCCTGATTTAGTTCAAGTAAAACCTTTTTTTTTGATTTATTAAAATTTGCTATCCCCAGATAGAGCCCTCTGTTTCCGGGGGCGTCTCGGCCCATTACCGATTCATAATTATTTTCCAATAGGTATCCCTTGGTAAATTTGCGGTTAAAAGCTAATTTAAGTCTTTTTAGTTCTTTTTCATCCGTTAACCACTTCTTATTTGAAAGGTCATCCAATGCTTTTCGGTAAGTTGAAACAACTATGGCCACGTACTCTGGGCTGCGCATTCTTCCTTCTATTTTTAATGAAGTAAGGGGTATTTTGGTTATTTTTTCAAGATCTGGGTATAATGCTAGATCTCTGGTAGATAACAGGTAATTTTCATCAGATGAGACTGTGCTGGTGTTGGTTATTTTACCATATTCATCCGGGGTTCCCTGTAACAGCTGGTAAGGCTTTCGGCAGGGCTGAGCACATCGCCCCCGGTTGCCGCTGCGTCCGCCAATAAAAGAGGATAGAAGGCATTGGCCGGAGTAACCGTAACATAAAGCGCCGTGTGCAAATATTTCCAGTTCAACTTTTCCATCTATTTCCTGTACTATTTCTTCTAGCTCAGGGAAACTTAGCTCACGGGCCAGTATAACCCGTTTAAAACCAGATTCATAGGCCCATTTAACTCCGTGAGCACTGTTTATGGTCATCTGAGTGGAGGCGTGCAGGTCCAGATCTGGTATTAACTCCCGGCAAAGGGAAGCAACCCCTATATCCTGAATTATTACTGCATCCGCCCCTACCTTATATAGCCATAAAAGGTATTCTGCTACCTTCTCTAGTTCACCATCCAGGATCAAGGTGTTCACTGTTACGTATACTTTCACATCCCTAAAATGAGCATATTCCAATGCTTTGACCATTTGAACTTCATTGAAGTTATCTGCATAGTATCGGGCTCCAAAACTTTTCCCAGAAAGATATACAGCATCAGCACCGGCATTAACCGCTGCTTTTAAGGAGTCCATAGAACCGGCGGGGGCCAATAATTCAGGCTTCGATTTTTTTTCCATATCATTCATAATTTTTATAAGATCAATAAAAAAAAGAGTGGTTATTTAAAATTTATGACTTAGATTTATTCGTTGTTATTGAATTCTTTATGGATTTTACCAGTGAAGGGCTGTCAATTTCTCCCTTAACCAGATATTCTTTTGCTCCCCTTCCAACTGCACTGACGGCGAAGATTTCATTTTCCAGACCGCTGAGTACGATAATTGGAACGTCCTGTGCATTATAGCTCATGATGTTAAATGTGTCTATTCCTTTACTATCTGGTAAGTTAAGATCCAGTAATATAACATCAAATTTATTGGTGACCAGATATTTTAATCCTTCATCCAGTCTAACAACATGTAAGACTTCGAAAAGGTATTCGTCCGATTCCTTCAACATTTCTATAATTAATCTGGCGTCTCCAGGATTATCTTCAACCATCAATACATTAATTATATCCAATTTTATCATCTACATTATTTTAGATAAGATAGAAATTTCGTAACACAGTATATAATGTATTATCTATACTTAATTTTTATATATAAAGATAG
>JAJRAE010000059.1 GCA_028682985.1 Methanobacterium sp. | reverse complement strand
GATTCACAGTTATATACTATGATAATTCAGATGAAGCATCTAAATATCTCGGAAAGGGATTGATAGCAGTCATATTCAATAATTCTCAAGGTGAGATCATCATCCAGTCAGATAACTCCAATGTGTTCTATCCAGTGGTTTCCCAGAAGATAACCAACGCAGTAAACAAGTACAAACAGGCTAAAAATTTAGAATCAGCTGGATTAAATCAGTCCACCATCCAGACTATACAAAACCCGGTTGTCCTAACAGAAATATCAGTCAATGATGAGAATAAGTCCCCCATCGCCTTGGACAGCAGTTACTTTGTGGAAGTTATGTACGGGTTTATAGTGCCTTTTGTCCTTCTTCTACCCTTCTTCATGGCCAGTAACATTGTGACTGACAGTGTGGTGGGAGAACGAGAGAGAAAAACATTCGAAGTCCTGTTAATGGCCCCTCTTACCAGCACCAATGTTATCTTAGGTAAAACAATCCCTATTCTATCTTTTTCTCTATTGCAGAGTGTAGCCTGGATTATACTACTTGATCTATTACGGGTTCCCATCTACAATCCAGTTTTCCTATTTTTAATCCTCTTCTTTGTGGGGCTGGGATTCATTGGAGTGGGGATCATAATATCCATGTTGGTGGACAGCACCAAGGAGGCAAACTCAGCCATAACCCTGGCACTGGTTTTTGCCACCTTCATTTTATTCGTACCATTATTCGTGAAAGCATCCTACTTTGAGGTTATTTTGAATTATATTCCTACAGTTTTAATGGTTAGAATCTCATCTACGCCCGTCGTAGATTTAAATCTATTATTATCTATAATTCCAACAGTTGTATTGTCTGCACTGGTATTTATTTTAGCTGTTCGATTCTTCCGTTATGAAAGGGCAATCCGTCTTTAAATTGTAACATAAATTACCAGGGCCATTACTGTGGCTGATACTAGGGGGATGGGTATGTTATCGTCTATTGGGCTGTATGCTTCAGCTAAAACCCCGGCTAGAACTCCTAAAAATGCAGGTAGCAGGGGTACCTGGGTAAGCGCCAGAGTTAAACCCACCACAAAGAATGCCAGGCTTCCCTCTACTGTTTTGTCTTTTTTAAAGGGAATTTTGGTCTTACCATATTTTCTACCGATTATTGTGGATGCTGAATCACCAAATAACAATATCAGTATAGCGGCATTGGCAACGGGCATGTTGAATTTAAAAATAATTAGGGTTAGAATGATGCCCAGGAAAAAGTAGATAAAACCTCTTTCATCATCTCTTCTTTTGCATCGTTTGAAGATGTAAGAAAAAATGGGTATTTGGTATTTTTTATCCAGTTCAAAGAGCAGAACTACCAGGAACATGATCAGTGCTGCTAAAAGGATCAGTGAATCTGGACTGATAAAGTAGCTGAGCACCACTATGAAAACGCCCGAAGCATGAATCAACTGTCGAAATAGTTCTTTCATTACTATCAGGCCATGTATTTATCTATAACACCATGATAAGCGTTTTTAAGCTCAGATACTGGTATTTGAACTGAATCATTAAGTATAAGATTATTACCACCAACTGTTCCAATAACAGATGCTGGAAGATCTATTTTGCTTAATAATTTTTCAGATGAATCTTCATCTACCGTGATGATGAATCTACCGTGTGATTCTGAAAACAAGAGTTCAAAATCATTCAGATTAGATGCGGTGATCTTAGATAAGTCAATTTCTGCACCGATATCTCCAGATAAGGACATCTCAGATAAAGCTACACCCAGACCCCCAGTGGAACAATCATGAACCGCTGTTATACATCCCTCTGTATCGGCCCGGATTAGATCAAGAACAGTCATGGACACAGAGTATTCTTCCTCCAGATAAACTTTAGGAGGTTGTCCCTCAATTTTTCCCCGGATTAGCTTTTGATATTCGGAACCACCTAGCTCTGGCCTGGTTTCCCCAATTATAATTATCTTATCACCTTTGTTTTTAAATTCTAAGGTTTTTATATCTTTAATTTTCATAAGACCGGCCACACCTACTACTGGTGATGGATTAACTGTCACGCCTTCGGTTTCATTATAGAAGCTGACGTTTCCACTGATAACTGGCGTCTGGAATTTTTTAGCTACATCGGCCATTCCCTCTACACATTCTTTAAACTGGCTAAAAACTACCGGTTTTTCGGGGTTTCCGAAGTTAAGACAGTCCACAATGCATAAAGGTTCAGATCCCATTGAAACTACGTTTCTTATGGCTTCAGCCACTGCTCCAGCACCGCCATGGTAAGCGTTCAGTTTAGTGTGAGAGCTGGTACAATCAGAGGTGATAGCAAAGGCAGTTTCATCATCCACCCTGATCACCGCTGCATCATCACCAGGTTTTATAATGGTCCCGATCTGAACTTCATGATCATATTGCCGGTAAACCCACTCTTTACTGGCTATATTCTGGGAGGATAATAATTTTAAAAGTATTTCATCTAATTTTGAAGCATCTTTTTCTAACTTTCTGCTCTTGTTTGAGGCGGTTAGTAGAGATTCCTTGATTTCATCTTCTTTTTCAAATCCAGTAACTATACATTCTCGTTCTATAACTGGTGGATCGGATAGAAGTCCAGTGGGTATGTCTGCTATTACATCTCCTTCCTGGGTCACTTCCAGTCTCCCGGAGTCTGTGACTTTACCAATAACAGCCCGCGGTAGTTCAAATTTATCAAATATCTCTATTAACTTATCCTCATCCTGGGGGTCTATTACAAAGACCATTCGCTCCTGCGATTCAGAGAGCATTATTTCATATGGTGTCATACCCTCTTCTCGTAGTGGTATCTTCTCTAATTCCACGGTACCACCGTTACC
Organism: Methanobacterium sp.; assembly: GCA_028682985.1. Lineage (GTDB taxonomy): Archaea > Methanobacteriota > Methanobacteria > Methanobacteriales > Methanobacteriaceae > Methanobacterium_A. The sequence goes on along the minus strand of JAJRAE010000059.1, from coordinate 214 downwards.
TCCCTTGGCAGCCATCTCTGATATACAGCAGGTGAGTCCTCCTCCGCCCAGGTCCTTCAAACCCTTCACATCCACATTATCCAGGGCTTCCAGGGTGGCTTCTAATACCTGTTTTTTGGTGAATGGATCCCCTATCTGCACCGCGGGTCGGTCTTCAATCTCTGATGACGTGGTTAACTCCTCGGATGCAAAGGTTACACCATGTATACCGTCT